>JANYIQ010000317.1 GCA_025362575.1 Bacteroidia bacterium | reverse complement strand
CAACATTTCTGCTGAGGCTTTTATTTTTATAATTTTATTTCTTACTGAGCGGCCATCGATTTCGATACACGCTTACGTTCGTTATCATCTAAAATAATTTTACGCATACGAATGTGGTTCGGAGTAATTTCAACATACTCATCGCCCTGAATGTATTCCATGGCTTCTTCTAAACTGAAACGTACTTTCGGAGCAATACGAACCTTATCATCAGTACCACTGGCACGCATATTGGTTAATTTTTTTTCTCCGCATAAGTTAATTACTAAATCGTCGGGACGAATATGCTCACCTACGATCATACCCGGGTAAATTTCCTCGCCCGGATCGATAAAGAATTTACCTCTATCTTGTAATTTGTCAATACTATAAGCAACAGAAGTTCCTCTCTCCTTACTTAACAATACACCTGCTAAACGATTCGGGATAGGGCCTTTCCATGGTTCAAAAGCTTTAAAGCGATGCGCCATGATAGCCTCACCTGCTGTAGCTGTTAAAATATTATTACGCAAGCCAATGATACCACAACTCGGGATTTCAAATTCAATGTGGATCAGATCACCTTTAGGTTCCATGATCAGCATATCTCCTTTACGCTGTGTAACAAGATCAATAACACGGCTTGATGATTCCATTGGAACATCAATGGTCAATACCTCGATCGGCTCACATTTTTTTCCATCAATTTCTTTAACGATAACCTGCGGCTGGCCAACTTGTATTTCATAACCTTCGCGACGCATGGTTTCAATTAAAACCGATAAGTGTAAAATACCGCGACCAAACACTAAGTAAGAATCAGGCGAGCCTGTTTCTTCGATGCGCATGGCTAAGTTCTTCTCAAGCTCTTTGTATAAACGATCACGTAAGTGACGAGAAGTTACATATTTTCCATCTTTACCAAAGAATGGCGATGTGTTAATGGTAAACAACATGCTCATGGTTGGTTCATCAATATCAATAACCGGTAAACCCTCAGGATTTTCAAAATCAGCAACTGTATCACCAATCTCAAAACCTTCGATTCCTGTAAATGCACAAATATCTCCTGCAAAAACTTCCTGAACTTTAATTTTTCCTAAACCGTCAAAAACAAAAAGGTCTTTAACGCGTTGCTTCTGAATTTTTCCATCACGTTTTACAACGCTCACCGGCATATTTTCTTTAATTACGCCGCGATACACACGACCAATAGCAATACGACCAATGAAAGAGGAATAATCTAATGAAGTAATTTGCAATTGCAATGTTCCTTCGCGACGAGGCGCTTCCGGAATTTTTTCTAAAATAACATCTAACAAATGTGTTATGCCATCTGTTGGGTTTTTCCAATCCGGACCCATCCAGCCTTGTTTAGAAGAACCGTATACGGTTGGGAAATCCAATTGATCTTCGCTTGCATCTAAGTTAAAGAACAGATCGAATACGTTATCGTGAACTTCATCGGGGCGACAATTTGGTTTATCAACTTTATTGATCACTAAAATTGCTTTTTTTTCTGCAGCAATTGCTTTTTGTAAAACGAAACGTGTTTGAGGCATTGGTCCCTCAAAAGCATCTACTAATAAAAGTACGCCGTCGGCCATGTTCATTACTCGTTCTACTTCTCCTCCAAAGTCGGCGTGACCGGGAGTATCAATGATGTTGATCTTAGTTCCTTTATAAACTACAGAAACGTTTTTAGCGAGAATTGTAATTCCACGCTCACGCTCTAAGTCGTTATTATCTAAAATAAGTTCGCCTGTTTCCTGATTGTCGCGAAACAATTTACAGGTATGTAAAATTTTATCTACAAGTGTTGTTTTGCCGTGGTCAACGTGGGCAATAATGGCAATGTTTCTTATGTTACTGGTCATTTTGTAAACAGGCTATTAATTTTTGTAAAAACTTCGCCTTAATGGTTTTTACGTTTATTTTTTTTATTGGCCGCCCACCCGCACCAAAGGGGTACATTTGGGCGGGCAAAGGTACAATTTTATTAGTTAAATCCGTAATTTATAGCAGATTATAATTACTTTTGTCATCGATTTTGGAAAAACAAGCAAATACCGGCAATACTTTGGATCCCACTAAATGGGTGCATTTATATGCCGATTACCTCTATAAATACGCCTATTACAGAGTAAATAACGATGAATTGGCTCAGGATCTGGTTCAGGATGTGTTTTTATCGGCTTTAAAAGGAAAAGACACATATAAAGGAGAAGCTTCTGAAAAAACCTGGCTGGTAAGTATTTTAAAGAATAAAATTCTTGATCATTACAAAAAAGCATCAACTCGTAATGAATCGCCTTTAAAATTGAATACATACGATGCCCCATCTTACGACTATTTTTTTAATAGTGGGAAATTTGGTCATTGGAAAAAAGAAACGCTGCCAAAAGACTGGACTTCGGCCGAAAATAATTTTGATACCAAAGAATTTTACAAAACACTTGAAAACTGTTTAAATAAACTTCCCGAAAAGTGGAAAGGCGTGTTTACCCTGAGTTTACTGGAAGACAGCGACTCTAAAATAGTTTGTAAGGAGTTTAATATTACCTCGTCTAACTTCTGGGTGATCATTCACAGAGCGAAACTACAAATGAGAGCCTGCTTAGAAAAAAATTGGTTGCACCTATAATGGACTACAAAGAAGAACATAAACATAAATGGTACATGTTTACATGTAAAGACGCTACTTTATTGGTAACCAAATCGGAATATGCTCCACTAACACTTTTTGAAAAATTTCTCCTGAAATTTCATTTATTGATATGTATTTATTGCAGCCGCTTTAAGAAACAAAGCAGAAAAATAAATGAGTTCTTGAAGGCTTCGGAACAAAAGGGTGATTTGCACCTTTCTGCTGAAAAAAAGGAGGCTCTAAATCAATTAATTACAAAAAACAGCAAATAAATAACATTGCTGTATGTAAGGTTTGATAGCTTGTATCGTATATTTATATAAACCTTAAAACATTAATTAAACATGGAAAAAAAATCAACATTAGTTACTTGCTCAATGATCGCAGGTGCTTTATTAAGTGTATCGGCTGTTAAAGCAAACACAAGTTTATTAAACTACAATGCTTTAGGAACTGCTTCTGAAGTTCGTACTGCGATAGTTAAAACTATTGAGTTAAATTGTGGTGAGAAAAAAGGTGATGCTAAAGCTGCAGATACTAAAACATCTGACAAAAAAGCAAAAGATGGCAAATGCGGAGAAGGCAAATGCGGAGAGAAAAAAGACGGTAAAGGAAAAGCAAAAGACGGTAAATGCGGAGAAGGTAAATGCGGAGAGAAAAAAGACGGTCACAAAGCTGACAAACCGAAATAATATCATTAAAATATAAAGCACCCCTCTCCTTGAAAAAAGAGAGGGGTGTTTTTTTTAAGGATGGATTTAAAAAAACATATTGGCATTGGTTTTAGAAAAGATTTCTCTGAAGAGCTTTTAGAGTCGGATATTCTTAAACCCGCCTTTATTGAGCTGGCGCCCGAGAACTGGATCGGTATGGGTGGCTACTGGAAAAAACAATTAGCAAAAGCCGCCGAAAAATTTCCAATTACCTGTCATGGTTTATCGCTGTCGATAGGAAGTCCTGACGAACTTGATTACGAGTTCATCAACAAAATAAAAAAATTCATGAAAGAGTATAATGTAAAAATTTACTCAGAACATTTAAGCTATGCAAAATGTGATAATGCACATTTGTATGATCTGTTACCAATTCCGTTTAGGGAAGATGCCGTTAAGCATATTGCGAAACGCATTAAAGAAGTGCAGGACATTTTAGAAATGCCATTGGCCATTGAAAATGTTTCTTACTATACACCGGTGGCTGCCGAAATGGATGAAGCCACTTTTATTTCTTCAATTGTAAATGAATCGGGTTGTAATTTATTATTAGACGTAAACAATGTTTACGTGAATTCATTCAACCATAAATATAATGCTAGAGATTTCATCAATAATTTACCGCTTGACAAAGTGAGTTATATTCACATGGCAGGCCACGAGCAGATCTCGGATACGGTTATCATTGATACACACGGGCAAGCCGTGATCGATCCGGTTTACGATCTATTTGAATATACAACTCATTTATTGAAACCGGTGCCTGTTTTATTGGAAAGAGATTTTAATATTCCGGAGCTTGAAGAGCTTCAAACGGAAATTACAAGAATGGAAAATATAGTTGCCAAAACCTGGAATAAAAAACCGGCCATTGCTTAAAGAAAGCACACATATTCAGCAATCGAAACTGGCCGAGTATTGTCGCAACGGAATCATGCCAAAAGATTTATTAGGCGTTACTGCCGAAAATCTGCACCATTACCGCCGATTGGTTTTTAATATTGCCCTAGATACTTTGGAAACGGCATATCCGATAACACATAGCTTTTTAGATAAAGAAGTTTGGGATAAGTTAAATCTTGAATATTTTTCGGAACACAAGTGCCAGACACCGCAGGTATGGAGAATGCCTTTGGAGTTCTATGATCACTGTGTAAAAAAAGATATTCAATCACAACTGAACTTGCCTTTTTTAAATGATCTTTTATTCTTTGAATGGTTAGAGTTGGATGTTCATACCATGGATGATATTGCTTACCCGGCCTATACTGAAAAAGGAG
Organism: Bacteroidia bacterium; assembly: GCA_025362575.1. Classification (GTDB taxonomy): domain Bacteria; phylum Bacteroidota; class Bacteroidia; order B-17B0; family Aurantibacillaceae; genus JAHEYG01. Next base: position 22,415 of record JANYIQ010000317.1, on the reverse strand, counting down.
ATTGGATGAATGACATCATTGCCATTAACCCCGAACACAGATTGGTTAAATTCAGTTATCCGGTACATTTATTTGCGCCAACAGAAATGACTGATAAAACGGCGGGTGACTATTTTTTACTGATCTACCGTGAAAAAGAAAGCGGCAATGTTCAGTTCATGGATGTTTCTATTTTATACGCCTATATATTTGAACAGATAAATAACGGTGTTTTGTTAAAAGATGTTTTAGTAGAAGCCAATACCTTATTTCAAATTAACGACATTACACTTCTTAAAGAACACGCTCTTAATTTTATTAAAGATCTGAAACAACGCAATTTTGTACTTGGCTTTTTAAAAAATTAATTTACCTTTAATTTATGATTGCAATCTATAAACGCCTTGTAGGGTATTTAAACTACGGTAAAGATGTTGCTTTACTTTTTTTACGTTTAATTTTAGCTTACGGATTCTGGGAACCTGCCAAAACAAAGTGGGCCGACATTGATTCAGTTGCCGGATGGTTTGAAACCATGGGTATTTTTGCACCAAAACTTAATGCCTATTTAGCCGCAAGCACTGAAATGGCAGGTGTATTTATGCTGACTTTAGGGATAGGAACCCGATTAATTTCTTTTCCATTAATAATTACCATGCTGGTTGCCATTAAAACCGTGCATTGGGTAAACGGATTTCCATCTTCTGAAAACGGATATGAGATACCGCTTTATTTTATACTGATGTTGTTTACTCTGATGAGTTTTGGAGCAGGTAAAATTAGCATGGATAATTTTATCAAAAAGTCGTTGAATAAATAATATCTTTGATGCTCATTTTTAAAAAACTAACTGTGAAATTAAATTTACAAAAATCACTTTTCATGATTTTATTCTCGGTGATTTTTTTCAGCCAGGTAAGGTCGCAATGTGCCTTCGGAAATTTTCCGGCAACATACACCCAGGCTGCAAGCTTCGGTGCTAATTACTTATTAGGAACTAAATTCAGTCTGTCGACAACAAGCACGCTTACAGGACTTGGATACCAGGGAAATGGTACCGGGGCAGGAATGCAAATGGCGATCTATACAGATGCTGCCGGAATTGCCGGTAATTTAGTAGCCGCTTCAAGTTTAACAACTAATGCAAGCGGAACAACCATTTTAAATATTGCTACACCTACAGTTGTTCCCGCTGGTAATTACTGGATCATGGCTGTTTATAACGGAGCCAGTCTGAATCATGTGAGTTACACCACAGCAACTACAAAAACTGTTTGCTACGTTTCATTAACTTTTGGTACTCCTCCACCCGCTACCGCTTCATGGATAACATATACCGGTCAGGATTTTAATTACTGGGGAGTTTTTGCAGGAACACCACCAGCAGTAGCCATTAACACAAGCACCGGATCAATTTGTATTGGAAGTACCGTTTCGTTAACAGCGAGTGGCGCCAGTTCTTATGTATGGAATACCGGAGCCACTACAACAAGCATCACGCCAACACCAACCGTAACAACAGCCTATTCTGTTATCGGAACCAACACTATAGGTTGTTTTAGCAATGTAACAAAAACCATTACTGTTAATCCATTACCAACTGTTGCAATAACAGTTACTGCAATGGCTTGCAGCGGTTCTCCTGTTAGTTTAACAGCAAGCGGAGCTTCCTTCTCTTATTCATGGAGTACAGGTGCAATAAGTCCAAGTGTTACAGTTACTCCAACAGTACTTTCTACTTATACAGTTACCGGAGTTGATTTTAACGGTTGTATTAACACTGCTGTAAAAACAGTTTCGGTTAACGCCTTGCCTACCTTAAGCGTAAGCAGCACCAATGCATTATTATGTTCCGGACAAACTGCTACGATCACTGCTAACGGTGCCAACACTTATACCTGGAGCACAAGTTCAAATTCGGTTTCGATTATTGTTACGCCAAGTGTAACTACAAATTACACTGTTGTAGGAACCAATACGCTTGGTTGCAATAACGCAAGCATAATTACCCAATCAGTTTCAGCTTGCACGGGAGTTGCATCTTACCAGAACTCTGCAACTGAAATTAAAGCGTATCCTAACCCAACAAACGGAAATGTAACTATAGAATTAAGTACCGAAACAACTTTGTTTATATACAATTCAATTGGTGAGATCATTATGAATGAAGTATTACAAGCCGGTGATCATCAAATAAATTTATCGGCAGAGGCTAATGGTGTTTATATGGTAAAAGCCATTAACGGACATTCTGTTTCCACCCTGAAGATCATCAAGGACTAATTTTATTTTTCTTTATAAAGAAGAGCCCTGTTTTCACAGGGCTCTTTAGTTTTTGGAGAAGATCCTCGTTTATACGAACAAAAACCCCGAAGTTTTCACTTCGGGGTTTCAATTGGCTCGTTTGTAACAATAAAAAAGAGAGAACAAAACCCCACGTTTCCTCCCTTCAAATACCGGGTACATCGCTGCCTGATTGCTTTACAAACTTTACTTTAAGCTGCAAGTTCTTGTTTGAACATCATAAGGTTTTTCCTGATTATAAGAAGTACCTGAAGTGCAATTAAGAAGAGCAGCTTTCTTGGTGACCTTAGTGTAAGTTGTAATTTGTGTATTGGCATTTGCCGAACCTGAATTGGTATACGTACAAGTACAAGTTCTGTCTTTTCTGCAAGAACTAAATACAATTGCTATTGCAACTGCTGCTAAGAGCGTCATTTTTTTCATAGGCTTTCGATTAATTATTTATTGGTCAAAGATGAGGATATCAACAAATAAAGCTTTTGTAGAATTTTCATAAAACATTGCATGATTCACGCTTTCGAAGATCAAAAGATCATTTGCACTTTTCTTCATTTTTATGAGAAATTTTAAAGGTGTGAATGCTGTAATTATTCGTGAAATTTATGTAATACCCCTGCGAGAGAAAGCCTGCACCTTTGTTCTTTAAATTATACTAACTATATGAAAAAAAAATTCTATTATCAGCAATACTATTATCGCTTGGAGTGTCAATGACATCTTGCAAAAAAGATTATACCTGTAAGTGCGAAAAAACATATTCAAGTGGTTCGGGAAGTACCACCCATGATTATTCAACCTACATATTCAAAGACACAAGAACCAAAGCGGAAAGCCGTTGTAATGAGAAGAACGACTCGGGCAGCGACATATTTGGAAACTACAGCGTAAATTGTCAGATCCAATAATAAAAAAAGCCTCTCAAAAATTTGAGAGGCTTTTTTTGTGGTGGTACCAATGGAAATTCCGTGAAACGAGACCCCACTCGATCGAAAAAAACGCCCCCCTCCAAATATGTTCTAATGCCACTGATTTCATTGGGTTTTCGTCAGATTGTTGATGGGGTCTGAAAATATTGATCAACTGGGGTCTCACGTTGTGGAATTTCCACTTCACAGACAAAATCTCGAACCAATTACTAAAAGACATTGATGTACTTTCTGAATTAAGACGTTATATTGTTAGCCATTAGAATTATCTAGTAAATTAATTCTAATTGGAATAAAAATCATTGAGTTTATTGGTGTATATATAATCATTACTAGGATAAATTTTTTGAAAAACAGTTGGATTTCGTTCATTTAATGGCACTAGCATTATACTTGATTTACCTTCTATTTTAAATATATCGTTATTTACAATTTGCCTTTGGTCAAAACTTGTTGTGAAATAGAATAAGTAGTGAGGGATAAAATTCATATAGGCTGTATATTCACTTCTACTTATTTCACCTTTACTATTAATTAAAATAAAGGGGTCTTTATTTATAATTGCTTTCTGAAACTCAACAGCATTTAATGGAATATTATTTAAAACTGGCATGATGTTAAATTGACCATCTATTAATACCCATTTATTTAAGTCAGATAACCATACTTCAGATAGATAATGTCCTGCTCCATATTTACAAATTTCAACATCTTTAGTTTGTAAACCAATACCTCTAGCCTTAATGCCTAAGGATAATAATGCGCTTTTAGCCACTATACCATATTCTACACAACGAAAATTATTTCCTTTTTTTGCTTCTTTTAAAATTGTAATTGCATCTGATTTAGATGGAGTATTGCTACCATTATGAGTCCATTGGGAATGAGTCCAATCAAGTATAATTAAAGCTCTTTCTTTGTCGCTACTTGCGGATTTAATTAATTGTGTAAGGTTGTTCTCTATTCTAATTTGTCTGAGAAACAAATTGCCCAAAGTATCAGGGTAAACAAAAGTGCAACTTGATATGGAAGTAGTATCAAAACTTATAGGATATATTTTATGACTCGGTTTTTTTGCCAAAAGAAAAGCAATAGTACTACATGATGATAGTAAAATTGAAAAAATGAATATTATGGAAATTTTCTTCAATGTGATTTTTTTTTAATTCTTTTCTCAAAAAACCTAATTCCCAAATCTATAGTTTAATTATGAAATAAAAAAAGTGCAGAAAAGATTATTAAAAACCATTTTTCTACACTTTTTCTGTGGACTTCACAGACAAAATCTCGAACCAGTTACTAAAGGATATTGAAACGCTATCGAGTTTAAAACGGTACATTTCAAGCCATTAGAGGGGTTAGACATTTTGTATATTAAATCCATTGATGTAAATATCCTTATTTTTATTTTAATGGCAATAAAAAAGGTCGGAAATTCCGACCTTTTACATTTTATACGCTTTTTACTTTTCAGGGTATGTTTCCAATAGAGTCCTCAATCTTTCTCTGCCAGTAGAAGTTAATTGACCGCCAATCTCAAGCCATACATTTGGGGGGATAGCTTCCCTGATTTCCGTGTCGGAATTATACATTGCGTGGTTCATTGCACTTTGGTAGTCGCCCTCATCGTAATACTTTTTGATGATTTTTAAACTACGCCAATCGGCAGGGTTTAAGTCTTTTGGTTCAGTCCAGTCAGGAAATCTTGAATTGTTCTTTTTTTTTCGGTTCACGCCATTTAACTCATTTACTGGATTACTGCAAAATTAAATATGCGTTTAAAGAACGCAAAGGATATGATGTTAGATGGCGAATTTTCAGCAGGGGATTATAAAGAAATGAAAATTGAAATCGAAGCAGAATTAGAAAAGTTGAATAGAGAAGAAATGCAAATTCGTCAAGGAATGGAAAGTTACGATACTAAAATTGATGATTGTCTTGATATAGTCTTAAACCTTGATAAATACTACGATACAAAGAATACAGAGGTAAAACAAAAGATTATTGGTTCGGTCTTTCCCGAAAAGCTGAATTTTAAAGATAATCAGTATCGAACCACAAAATTGAACGAAGCTGTCGAGATACTTTGCAAGACTGACAAGGGATTGGGGCAAAAAAAAGGAGGGAAGAAAACTGATTTTTCAGTTTCTTCCCTCCGAGTGGACTCAACGGGGGAAACTACGAACTTTGACCCCGAAGATTTAGACAAAATATTTGAATTTATGGGCATGATAGAGGCTTATGTTGAATTTGAATAATTCGGTATAAATGTACATCAAAAATGGATGCCCTAATTGCAATTTCAGCGAGTAACCTTAAGCGGTTGCCATCCGCACCCTTATACGGGCCTATTTATTACCCCTAACCATCATTTTTTTTGATGCGGTTTTTGTATGCCCGAACCAATTCAAAGATGATCCTTACTTGCTTTGGCGTATAGTAATTCCCCATTCGTTCTCCGACTTTTCCAGCATGGGGCTTAACTATTTTGTCAAATTCGTAAGATGAAGCAAGACTTAATTCCTCAATAAGCTGCTTCTTCAAATATGCCTTTATATGAAAAGTCCTTTCTTTATCCAGCGTTTTCATGATTGTCAGGTTAAATTCATTATGAAATTAGAGAAATCCTCCTTCCATTACTTCCGACCAAATCTCAATATTTAAGTCTTCTTGAGCTACCAGTTGTAAAAAACCAAAATTTCGATTCAAATTTGAACTTTCTATGTCACCACTAAATTGAAAAGAGACTTCACCGCCATCTTTTAATTCGATGGTTTGTGAAACGCTTTGACCCGTAGCATCTTTTAGAGCCAATGAAATTCTCTTACCAAAAGCCGTTTTGGGATAACGAATGTGAAAAATGGTATCATAATAATCGAAGCCGCCTTTTACAAAAATATCATGAGGAATACCTGTTTTCAAAGCAATTAATTGCCTTTCTATGTTAGAACTGCTTGACATTGTTATTTGTGGTTCTGTTTTCACTTCCGGTCTTTTTATAATCGCAATGAACCTTTCTTTTTCTTGTTCATTAATTAAAGTTATATCGGGGTAAATTGAAATTGCTCTAACGATGCCACTGCCAGCCCCTCTATATTCTAATAAATCAGGAGCGAGAGAGGCAATAATATTATTTCTCGATCTTCTCACTCCTTTTTTAATTTGTTCCTCTGTCAAGCTATTGGGCAATTTCCCTGGGCTAATAATTTCTATCCTATTTTCAAAAACAAATAGCTTAATAGAATCATTGATAAAATAGTCCCTATGAATTAAAGCATTCACAAGTAATTCAGTAATTACAATCTCAGGAATTTCAGATTTACCGAGACTATTAAATGACTGTCCGGATTGTACTTTTTGAAGTTTTGATAAAACAAAATCAAAACCGCGATGGTAAAGTATGTCTAAGGTTCCGATAATATTTTCACTACTTCTGTATTCGGTTTCTGCTATATCATTACCCCAAAACCAAATCGCATTTATAAAAAAAGCGGGAGTAAGTTTTTGTAAATTTTTGCCAAACAGAAGTGCACCGGCCACGTTTAACTTATTATTCTCTCCTATTCTTAAGTTGGAGAGGTATTTTGAGATTTCTTCTTTATCTGCAGGCTCTTTATATTTTTCCTCATAAAATTTCTTGAATTTTTCCCAATCAAAGTCATCCAATGAACTATGTTGTATAAGCCTTTCTTCAGCATAAAGATTTCCGCTACTTTGTAAAAGCCTTGAAAGTTCCTCTTTACTAATTACTTTTCTTTTATCGGAGCCATTTTTCACCCATACAACCCCGTCTTTATCCGTATGTGGTTTATCAGTTCCTTCAGGAACAGTAACTACAATTACTCTCTTTTCATTAACTGTAACTGTTTCTGTAGAAATAATAATGGGAGATTTTACATGATCATGGGCAGCTGTTGCTAATAAATTGTTTATTCGTTGAATATCCTGAAACGTCAGCTCTAATATATTACCAGTTTTATCATCCACTCCAATTAAAATTAGCCCTCCCTTGGTATTGGTAAAGGCAACCATTTCCTGTGCAATGCTTATTACATTATTTACATCGCTCTTTAATTGAACTTTGGTAGTTTCTCCACTTGCAATAATTTCTAATAATTCTAATGCTTCCATAACTCGTAAATCATTTTTCGTTGATTAAATGCTTCATCTCCACCTTCCATAATATTTACGATGTTCTTTTGAATCTCCTTACTGTCGATACTTCCAATTTTAGTATCTATCGTATTGTTATTATAAGCGCAGCTAACAATTTGTTCGCAGTCACCTAACACGGGAATATTGGGGTTGTGGGTAGCAAATATAAATTGTGTTTTATTTTTTATCTTTTTCAATTCAGAAATAACATCGAGATAAATAGTTTGGTTATCTAAGTCGTCTTCGGGCTGATCAATAATGATTAAATCATTTTCCTTTAAAGTAAGTATGAAAATAATTAATGCAGATGCTCGCTGACCCAAAGAATGCTCTTCCAAAGGTCTACCTTTATAAAGAATGGTGAATTTATCCGGCACACGATAAGTTAGAAAGTCGGTTATATTTTCAAGAAATTTTGCTTTGAAATTCTGCAAATTATTTCCGCCTGCACACAACTCATTAATTCTACTGCCATCTACAGTAAAGTCATTATAGATTTCTATCAAATCAGGATACTCATCTGCAATATCTCCAATTAAAGCATCGCGCAAGCCACTTCCTCTAACATAAGATTTCAGAAACTCCTTCAGCTTTTCTTTATTTCCTTTAAATTCTGGAACAATTTCTATCGCTTGTTTACCATCAGTATCTTTTGGTTGCTCTTTATTTAGACTTTCAATTTCCTCTTGTATCAGCAAAAATTCCTTATGCCAAAGAGAGCGTAAACTTGTAAGTGCCTGAATCACGTTCTTTTTAAGAAGGTTTTTGCGTTCGCCAAGTTTTTTTATTTCGGTTAACTTCGCTATTTGTAAGTCAAAATCCTTAGAAAGTTTCACATAAGTATCCGCTTCAATATTAGGAAGGTTAATCGTCCTTTTAATTTCCGAAAACTCCTCTTTTAACTCCTCGTATTTTTCCTTGAAGGATTTTTTTATCTTCTCTAAATTTACTTTTTCTGAATTAAGTTGCTTTGTTATTTCCGTTAATCGCAAAAATGTTTGTTGAAACTTTCCGAAGGATTCAAAAACTTGTTTAAACAGTTCAGCATTTTCTTTTGATTCGTAAGTAGTGTGTGTCGCAAAAGAGTTTTGGTATTCTTTAAATATATTTTCGATTTCACTAATTACCGAAGTTTGAAACTCAAGAATGCTATCCAATCTATTACTATCCTTGTTAAATTCAATTTGTTTATTTAGTTTTTCGTCTACTTTATGCTCCTTAAATATTTTCATGTCCTTCTCAATAGATGCCTTCTTGGCTTCAATTTCATCCTTTTGAGCCAATTGCTTATCTACTTTTTTGATATCGGCAATTAGATTAATAATTTTAGTGTTTTGTTCTTCAATATCCTGTTTGATGGGAATTAATTTATCTCCCATCAATTTACTTATCAAGTCTTCTGTCGATGTTTCATTTCCAATATCCGAAAGATCTTTCTGACCATAATAAAGAGGCTTATTTATTATTGCATTTATTTTTAAGTTATGTTGCAGTTCTTCGTTTTGATAAATACTGGTTGATTCGCCAAATATTCTCTCAGCAATGAATGTTTTGCCATGCTTATCCTTTAATTCTATCTGCATTTTCCCACCGCTACCCAAAAAATTTTGAACCAATTTTTCTTTGTATTTGGGTTCGTGAGAATTTGTTCCGATGGAAATATCTAAAGCGTAACGAACAGTTTCTAATAAAGTTGATTTTCCACTTCCCCTGATACCAATAAAATTATTCATGCCACAGTTAAATGAAATCTTTTTCCCTTTCCATTTTCCAGTAGTGAAAGTTATTGATTGCAAGTAGGCTTTTTCAATTTTTGGTTCTGTGTCAGCAGCTATACGGTTATCTGCATCAAGTAAAGCATACATTAATGCATCGAAATTAAACGCTCCAATTTTTACAAAGGTTTTCTTTTCTATATCGTTCTGTTGATGTGCCTTTCCAACATCTTCAATCTTTTTACAATCAGAACCTTCAACAAATGCAGGTATCTTATTATTGAACCAGTTTTTTATTGTCGGTAGCTGATCGTAGGTTCTAAATTTTTGAAATCCTAAAACAAAATCTCTGAAATTTTCATTTTCTGCACATTGTTTAATCCTACCGCCATCAAGTTCTTTTATAAATCCACTGTTTTGTTCAATATGGGCCATCACAATAAATGAGTTCCTTCCATTTATTTTATGTTCGGCTAATTTTTTTAAAGTGTCGTTCAAACTATAATTGCAACGCATATTTTCATTTTCTCTGTTAGCCACGCCTTCAAAGGCCGCTGTCAAAAATTGATTGATATAATCTTCTCCATTTGCTAACCACTGTTCATTATCGAACGCAATCAAACAATGAATCCCGTTTGTTCCGTCATTAACAGACAGTTCAACACCTGGCAAAATCCAAATATCTTCTTTAGTGGCTTTTTTTCTGAGATTTAAATATTCTTCTTTATCAAATTTATTATGGTTGGTTATTATACCTACGCGTACATTTTCATCTTTTAACCTTTGGATGTATTGTGTGAAAAAATCATTTGGATTACCCTCAAATTTAAATTCTTTATCCTTGATAGTATGCAAATGAAAATCAGCACGGAGCCATGTCGCGCCATTCTCAAATATGGGTTGTATGTTTTGTTCCTGCGTCATTGTATTAATTCTTTTTATTTTTTTTAAAAAGATCTATTTTTTTACCTGCAATTTTTAGTGCCTCTTTTGCCAAGTCCTCATCTTTTAAATCAAAGGCTACTTTATCACTTAAAAAATTAAGAAGCAGTTCTTTCTCATCTATTTCAAATGCCTTAGCTAAGTTTATGAGTTGTTCTCTGGTGGGTTTTCGTTCCCCTTTTTCAAACTTACTTATCATAGCTGTATCTACTTCAATTGCAGCCGCAACTTGTCTAAGCAAAAGCCCTTTACTTTCCCTTAATTCTTTTAATAGTTCACCTAATGTTTTCACTTGGCTAATTTGTTCTTGTCAATATTTGCCAAAAGTAACGATTTTCAGATTGATACACAATAACTAATGAAAATCCTAATACCCTAGTGATCACGAAACCGCCTTTCAATAAAAAAAGGCGGGAATCCCCGCCTCAAAACGCATTGTTTTATAGATATTTAATCCACTTGATGAATCTCCTTCGCCTTGTCAAACCCTACCCATTTGCCCTCTTTATCTTGCCCACGAGCCGCTAATTCATGCCGAATAAGGTAATTGATATCAAAGTCGCCTTTCAGGGCTTCACAAAGCTAGGTTTGGATTTTCCTGATTACTCAGCAATAATTCAGAATCCATAGTCTATTTTTACAGCATAAATGAAATTACTATTAGTTGAACAGGAACATCAACCATTGGTTAAACTATCTTCTTTCTTAAAGAAAGAGGACTGTCAGGTTACTGTATCGACTTTGGCTAAGGCAACCGAAAAGATAAAAAATACTGAATTTGACTGTGTTTTAATCTCAGTTGGCAAAAAAACTGAAAAAGAACTTCAATTTGTAGAGCAATTAAATAACGAAAACCGAACGGATGGGGTAATTATTATCTCGGAGGACAATTCGCCCGAATTTATGGTGCATTGCTTTGATTTGGGAGCGGATGATTTTTTAGCAACTTCTTTTCAAATACCTGTATTGTATGCACGATTAAAAGCAGTTATAAGAAGAAAGAAATTTAATGCAAAAAGTAAACTTTACTTTGCCAACTTGGTAATAGATTTTTATTTAAAAAAAGTGTATGTGTGGGATAAGGCAATTAGTCTTACCAAAAAAGAATACGAAATTCTACTCCACCTAATTGCAAATAAAAATAGTTCCATAACCAAAGAATCAATAGCGGAATATGTTTGGGGAGATTACCTGAAAAATATTGATTCGTATGACTTTTTATTTGCACACATAAAAAACCTAAAGAATAAACTTAAAACAGCCAAAGCCGAATTAGTTATTAAAAATATTTATGGTGTAGGCTATCAAATCGAAGAATTATAAACCAAAACTCGAAACAATGAAATGGATAACAAGAGAACGCCCAAAAATTGACAGAGTTGCTTGTCCGTGGCTCATTAAAAACTTTGTAGATAAAGATGCAGAGTTTATTTATGTTCCAACCAATCAGGTTATTGATAAATCAAAAGAATTAAATGCAATTCCTTATGATATTCCAAACGTGGAATTAACGCACGAAGGTGAGTTTTGCAGCTTTGACGCCATCTTAAAAAAATACGAATTACAAGATGAGGCTTTATTTCGCTTGGCAACTATTGTAAGAGCAACTGATACCGACACATTCGAAAAATCAGCGCAAGCAGCAGGCCTGTTTGCTATTTCAGCAGGATTGTCACACAATTTTAAAGATGATCATGAAATGCTAAAACATGGAATGGTAATATATGATGCCCTTTACAGTTGGTGCAAACATGTAAGTGATGAAATCCATAAACACAATTGGTAATTTGAAATTCAAATGATAAAACGTGAACAATTGACAAAAAAACAACTCATTCTGAAGTTGAGAACGGTGATTAACATCCTTATTGTTATACTACCATTACAAATAATAGCACAAAGCAATTCGAAATCTCCCTCATTACACGATTTACTTAAACAGGCAGAAATTAATTATCCTTTACTTAAATCGAAAGGATTAGATGTGCAGGCTGCCCAAAAAGGAATTAATATCAGTCGTAGCACTTTGATTCCTTCTTTGGATGCTTCCTATCAGGTAAACTATGGCACGTATAATAACATTACAGGTATGGCGTATCCACAATTATTAATTCCAATTAGTGGCCCACCTTCAACAGACAATAATTACAATGGTGTTTTTGGAAGTGCCACAAGTTTGTTGTTGAATTGGCAACCAATCACTTTTGGTCAACGTCAGGCGCAGGTTGATTATTCAAAGGCGGGATTACAATATGCTAATTCTGATGCACAGAACGAAATATTCCAACACAAAGTGAAAGTAATTAACGCTTACCTTGATGTATTAACCGCAAGTGAATTAGTAAAGGTTTATGAAAAAAATTATGAAAGAGCAGTAGCAAATTTTTCCGTTATAAAAACTTTAGTAGTTAACGGTATCAAACCCGGTGTTGATAGTGCATTGTTCAAATCGGAAATTTCAAGAGCAAAAATTGATTTACTTAATAACCGAAAGTACAAACAGCAATCAATTATTACATTTTCGCAATTGATGGCAGCCGATAATATCGTTGTAGCAGACAGCAGCTACTTTGGTAAGCTGCCTTCAATTACCATAGCTGCCGATTCAGTAAAAAATCCTTTATTGTCATTGTACAATTCTTCCATAGAATTAAGTAAAGCAAAGAAAAAGATGCTTAACCGAACTATGATGCCTACACTTGGAGTTTGGGGTACAACGTATGCAAGAGGTTCCGGCATACAGAGCGGAGGTATTGTAAATTCAACGGATGGATTATCGTTTCAACGTTACAATTATGGCGTAGGGATGCAATTAAGCTTACCATTATTACAATTTGCAAGAGTAAAACCTCAATTGGAACAGCAAGAATTTCTTATAAAATCAAGCGAAGAAAAACTAAATGATATTTCATTGCAGTTGCGTAAGCAACTCGAAATTGCAGATACAACATTAAATAATGCTTTTGCCATCGCAAAAGAAAGCCCGATGCTCTTTGAGTCAGCGGATTTTTCTTATAAAGCTCTTCTTTCAAGGTATCAATCGGGTTTAGCGAATTATGCTGATCTTATTCAGGCACAATACAATTTAATAAAAGCCGAAACTGAAAACAAAACAACATACATAGGTGTATGGAAAGCATTGCTCTATAAAGCAGCGGTAAAAGGAGATTTAAACTTATTTCTAAATCAGGTAAATTAATATGAATATTATAAAAGGAGCATTACAAAAACCTGTAACGATAACCGTTTCTATTATTGCCGTTCTGTTTTTTTCCTTCATGGCAATCAAAAAAATGAAGATTGACATCTTCCCTAAGATGGGCTTGCCGACTATTTATATCGCTCAACCCTATGGTGGATTATCTCCGGAACAAATGGAAGGTTTTATTACTTCATACTACGAATACCATTTGCTCTATGTAACAGGTGTAAAATTTGTTGAATCAAAATCTATCCAAGGAGCAGCAATTATAAAAATTGTTTTTCAGGAAGGAACAGACATGAGTCAGGCAATGGGAGAAGTTGTTGGTTATGTAAATCGCTCACGAGCTTTTATGCCACCGGGAACAGTTCCACCTTTTATCACTCGCTTTGATGCAGGAAGCGTGGCTGTCGGTCAATTAGTATTTACATCGAAAACAAAAACATTAGGTGAAATACAAGACCTTGCGTTGTTTAAAGTACGGCCTATGTTTTCGACATTGCCCGGTGTATCTGCTCCACCTCCCTTTGGAGGAAATCAGAAAACGGTTATCATAAAAATTAATCCTGAAAAGATTCGAGATTATAATTTATCGCCTGATGATGTTGTTCAATCATTGGCAAAATATAATGTTATTAGTCCAGCCGGAAATATAAGAGTAGGTGATCAAATAATGATAACTCCACAAAATTCTGTAGTTGAAAACATAAAGGACTTAGAAAATATCCCTTTAAAATTAGGCTCAGGCGCATCAATTTATGTAAGAGATGTGGGGGAGGTAATGCTTGGTGCAGATGTTACAACAGGTTATGCTTTAATTAATGGGAAGCGTTCGGTTTATATACCTGTTACCAAACGTGCAGATGCTTCAACTTGGGACGTAGTAAAACGAGTTAAAGCTGCTTTGCCTGATATGCAGGCCGCTGTTCCTGATGATATAAAAGTATCTTATGAGTTTGACCAATCAGGTTATGTAATTAATTCATTAAAGAGTTTGATTTTTGAAGGAGGTTTAGGAGCTATTCTTACCGGACTGATGGTGTTATTTTTTTTAGGTGATCGCAGAAGCGCTCTCATTGTTATTTTTACGATTCCTCTGTCCGTTCTTTCAGCAATAATCTGTTTAAACGCATTTGGGCAAACTATCAATATCATGACCTTAGGTGGTTTGGCTTTGGCAATTGGCATTTTAGTTGACGAGGCAACTGTTACTGTTGAAAATATACACCGCCATTTAGAAATGGGGAAAACAAAACCCCGTGCTATTTTGGACGCTTCATTAGAAATAGCTTTTCCAAAATTATTAATTCTGTTGTGTATCCTTGCAGTTTTTGTCCCTTCACTTTTTATGACAGGGATTCCTGCTTCTATGTTTTTGCCTATGTCAATGGCGGTTGGTTTTGCAATGATTTCTTCTTTTATTTTATCGCAAACCTTTGTTCCGGTTGTAGCCAATTGGATTTTGAGAAACAGTATTCAGCACAATGAAAATAATAAATTTGAGAAATTCAAAATCGCGTATATAAAGTGGATTAAAAAAACCTCTGTTCACTCAAACAGGCGCACATCCTTTTTCATTTTAAGTTCCACAATTGCATTAATTGCTTTGTTTATAGTTAACGGAACGGAAATTTTTCCAAAAGTAGATGCGGGACAAGTGCAAGTGCGTTTGCGTTTACCAACGGGAACACGGATGGAAAGAACCGAGGAGGCTACTCAGAAAATATTGAGGCTTGTAGATAGTATTACAAATAAGCAAGTGGAAATAAGTTCGGCTTTTGTTGGTACACAACCTTCAAGTTATCCTGTGAATTTAATTCATTTATGGACAAGCGGATCAAATGAGGCGGTTATCAAAATTAATCTGAAAAAAGGTTCCGGGATTGCTATAGAAGAATTTAAAGAACAACTCCGTCAAACAGTAATTCATTATTTACCAAAAGCAAAAATTTCCTTTGAGCCGGGCGACCTTGTTGAACAAGTCCTCAATCTTGGTTCAAACAACCCCATTGAAATCTCTGTTCTCGGAAAAAATTTGACACAGTCAAGAGAGATTGCGGAAAAATTAAATAAAAGATTACTTGCTATTGATTTTCTGCGGGACGTTCAAATTGCTACCCCACTTGATAACCCTACAATAAAAATGGAGATTGACAGAGTGAAGGCAGGGCAATTGGGATTAACTGTAGAACAAATAACTAAATCAAGTATAGAGGCTACATCATCCAGTCGTTTTACACAGCCTAACTATTGGTTAGATAAAGCAACTGGAACCGCTTATCAGGTACAGGTCGAATATCCGCAATACAGAATGAACTCTCCTGAACAAATGGAATTGATACCTGTTTTGGGAACTACTGGCAGTCCTGTTTATTTAAGAGATGTTGCAACGTGGAAAAAAGTAAATTCAATTGGCGAATACGATAGGATGAATCAACAACGATTTATCACACTTACAGCCAATATTTATAAAAAAGATCTCGGTACAGCCTTAAAAAAAGTCAATAAAGCTATTGCTGAATTAGGAGAGTTGCCAAAGGGAATGAAAATAAATGTTCGGGGGCAATCTGAATTATTAAGCCAATCGATTGATGAACTACAAACAGGTTTACTAATTGCAATTGTAGTAATATTTATGCTTTTGGCAATAAGTTTTCAATCTTTCCGATTATCGTTTACAATACTCTCAGTAATTCCGGCTGTAATCGCAGGCTCTCTTTTACTATTATTTATTACAGGAAAACATTAAACATACAATCGTACATGGGAATAATTATGGCGGTGGGTGTTGCTGTTGCCAACGCTATATTATACATTACAAATGCACAACAGTATAGAAAGCAAAATGATCAGCAAGCATATTTACTAAGTGCGAACAATCGTTTACGTCCAATTTTAATGACAAGCTGCACCATGATCGCGGGAATGATACCGATGGCTTTAGGTTTAGGCGAAGGTGGCGACCAAACAGCACCATTAGGCGTTGCTGTGATTGGTGGATTAATATTATCGGCAATAAGCACTTTGATTTTTTTACCACTTATTTATCTAAGGGCAACGCAAAATAAATCATATCAAAACCCTTCGCTTGATCCTGAAGATAAGGACAGTAAATTTTATGAAACAAATTAATCTTTTAAAGACACAGCAAATGAAATTTTCAATTCTAACAATTTTCTCAGTATTTGCAACGGGTATTTTTATTTCAAGTTGCTCCTCAACGAATGAAAAAAAGGAAGTCAAGGATGCGCCTCTTGATTCGGTTGTGGTATTTACATTAAAGAAAGAACAGGTAAATAAGCAACTGATATTTCCGGCTGAATTAATTCCATTGGAAAAGGCCGAAATTTATGCAAAGGTGAGTGGTTACATAAATGAACTCAAAGTAGATATTGGCGATAAAGTTGAAAAAGGGCAAGTATTAGCAATTCTTGATGCTCCGGAAATCATTTCCAATTATGCGCAAGCCAATTCAGATGCACAGTCAGTACGCTCAAAGTATCAAACAAGCTTAGATGCTTATAAAAGAATTCTTAATGCTTCTAAAGTGAACGGAACAATTGCAGCGGGTGAATTAGAAAGAGTAAAAAATCAAATGATGTCTGATAGTTCATCTTATGAAGCAGCAAAATCAAAACTAAATGCTAACGGACAACTGAAGGACTATCTCACTATACGTTCGCCTTTCGGTGGAATTATTACTCAGAGAAATGCGGATGCAGGTACTTTAGTTAGTGCAAGTAATGCAAAACCATTATTAGTTGTTGAAAATGTAAGCGCACTTCGTTTACGAATTCCTGTGCCCGAAGCTTATACTGCTGCTATTCCTGATACAACTATTATTAATTTTTCAGTAGATGCTCAACCCGGTAAAACATTCACTGCTGAATTATCCCGTAAATCCGGAGCCATTAATCTTGTTAATCGGACAGAGACTTGGGAGTTTATTTATCAGAACAAGGATAGCAAGCTTAAATCAGGTATGTATGCAAATGCTACAATAAAATTAGGAAGGGAAGATTTATCTTTTCTTGTTCCCACATCTGCCGTTACAGCCAATCAGGAAAGAAAATTTGTTATTCGTTTAAAGGATGGTCTTGCCGAATGGATTGATGTAAAAAGCGGAATAAGTCAGAAGGATAAAATGGAAATATTGGGTTCACTTAATGAAGGAGATATACTTTTAGTTAGGGCAACCGATGAAATAAAACCTGAAACAAAATTAATACCTAAGCCTCAAAACAAATAGAATGAAAACAATTAAGTCAATTTTCGTATTAAGTATTATTTATACACTTTTAGCTTGCAATGATGCTAATCCCAAAGTTACATTAGCAATAGATGATAAAAACCTCCAAAAAAGGGATACGGTTATTTCTTTTCAGAATGAAACAGAAACAACAGTTCCCAAAGGATTTAAAGTAGGGAACACCTGCTCAAAAGAAGCTAAATGGAATATCATCAACGATGCTGGGAATAAAGTAGTAGCACAGCAAGCGAAGAATGAATCCGACTGCTTTAATATTTTGGCACTCGATAATTTACTCTACAAAAACTTTACTTTAACCGTGAAAATAAAGGCCATTGCAGGGGAAGAAGACCAAGGTGGTGGTTTGGTTTGGAGGTACATTGATAATAACAACTATTACATTGCAAGATGTAATCCGCTTGAGAATAATTTTCGTTTTTACAAAGTGGTAAATGGAAACAGAAAGCAATTGAAAAGTGTTGATTGTGCTATCAAATCGGGCGAATGGTTTACGATGAGTATTTCTATGAACGGAAACAATATTGTTTGTTCACTCAATGGGAATAAAATGATTGAGGAATCGGATGACACTTATCCCAATGCAGGTAAAGTCGGGCTATGGACAAAGTCAGATGCTCAAAGTTATTTTGATGATTTAAGTATTGAACCAATAAAATAATGAGATTGAAAATATTTTCTTTTTTTGCTTCCCTGTTTTTTGTTTTTTCATTGCAAATTATTGCTCAAAATAAGGGCGTTGTTCGAGGCACAGTAGTAGAAAACAATACTCCGATAGAGTTTGTTAATATTATTCTTGTATCTGCAAAGGATAGTAGTAAGATGATTAAGGCTACTGTTACTGATAGTTTAGGACGATTTATACTCGATGAAGTAAAACTCGATAATTATATTTTAAAAATTCAAATGATAGGTTTTTTGCCTGTCAGAATGAATTTGCAATTGGATGCAAATAACAAAAACATAGATTTACAAACCATTCAAATAAAAACCGATAGTAAACTGTTAGACGGAGTAGAAGTTGTTGCACATAAAGATTTAATAAAAAAAACTACGCAAGGTTTTATTATTGAAGCAAAAGATAACATCAGTCAAGCAGGTGGCACGGCTACTGATTTGCTTAGAAACACACCTACTGTTGTAGTTGACCCCGAAGGCGATGACATAACAATAAGAGGAAAAGTGCCTTTAATTTTAATTAACGGAAGAAACTCCAGTTTAAATGCCACTAACCGTATTCCTGCCAGTAGTGTGGAAAGTATTGAAATAATAAATAATCCATCTGCACAATACGATGCCGATGCCGAAGGGGGAATAATAAATATTAAGCTCAAAACAAATACACAAAAAGGAACAAATGGTTCTGTTGCTCTTGGTGGTGGTTTTGGAGCGCACGGACGTGTTAACAGTTCTTTTATGATTAACCATCAAACTGGCAAATGGAATTTTGGTTTGGCTTATGATAATCGTTTCGCAAACCGCACAAGAAAAGCAATTGCAAGTCGTACAAATTTTGATTTACCATTAGAATATTTCCTTACACAAAATCGATTCGATAATCGCTTTGAGCAAACACAAAATTTAAAACTCAACATTGACTACAATCCCAATGACAAAAACAGTTTTAGCTTTGAAGCTATCGGTAATTTAGATGGGCAGGACAATGATGAAACGCTTTACTCTATGTTTAAAACTCAAAGTGATAGTTTCAATAATAAAAATTCACGAGAATCAATAGAGATAGGTAGAGAAAAAGTAGCGGAATTCGCTTTGAGTTATAGGAGAAAATTTAATAATAGCAGAAGAAAATTATCTGCAAACGTAAGCACTTCCTATAATTGCGAAACGGAAAACACAAATATTACAACTCAATCTTTATACGAAAACAATGATGTTTTAGGAAACCCATTTTTGCAAAGAACATATAATTATCAAAATTCAAACGTGAGTAATTTTAAAATAGATTACGAGCATCCTGTAACCAAGCGAGGCAATATAGAAACAGGTTATAAAGCAATAACACGCTTTACAAATGCTGATTTTCAAAGTTTATGGAAAATAAATAACGAGTATGTAAAGAATTCTTTAGCGAGTAATGTTTTTAATTTTCAGGAACAAATACACGCTGCTTATTTGCAATATAGAAGCTATATTGGAAGTACAACAGATTCCGCAAAGTGGAAATATGATATAGGTTTAAGAGTTGAACAAGTGTTTAATCAAGGCAAAGGAGAAAGTAATAATCTGTTTGTAAAACGACAATATTTCAATTATTATCCCACAGCAAACATTGCTTACTTCCTTAGTCGAAGTGATTTTTTGAAATTAAGCTTCAGCAGAAGAATTAACCGCCCAAGTTTAGGGCAACTGAACCCATTTACTGATATTACGGATTCGCTAAACCAACATAGTGGCAATCCATACTTAAAACCTGAATTAATAAATGCTTTAGAAGCGGGTTATAACAAAGAGTGGAAAAAAGTATCATTTTATACGAATGTATTTTATCGTTATGCAACCAATATTATTCGACCTTATATTTCTTTAAATAATAATGGAGTTGCCCTTACACAACCAATGAATTTTGGCAATGCAACTACCTACGGATGCGAAGAAATTGTTACATTATATTTGACAAAGTTTTGGGACGCTAATACAAGTGTTTCGTTTTACCAGCAGAATATAAATGGCGGTAATGTTGATGCAGATATTGCCAACAATGTTTTTAGTTGGTATGCCAAAATGATTAACAATTTTAATTTGTGGAAAAATAGCAAGTTGCAAGTTATTGGTAATTACAATTCGCCAGTAGGTTCGCCACAAGGAAAATCAATTGCCATTTACAATGTAGATATGGGGTTTCAGCAAAGGTTATTTCGAGGGAAAGGTGCTTTTGGAATTGTTGTTACAGATGTTTTTAATACGCAGAAAAAAGGCGTAACAGCTTATGCCTACAATTTTAATTATAACAGAACATTTAAGATAGATACAAGGGCTGTATTATTGACTTTTGCATATTCCTTTGGTACTAAGTTTAAAGATGAATTAATTGAAAATAAATTTTCTAATGATTAACACAAATACCTTATTTTTAACCAATGGCTTCATCTAATCCCACAGAATTAGAGTTTGCTACCATCTTTAAGGATAAAAATGGTATCATCATTATTACAATGAAGGATTGTGGCACGCTTGACCAATATGATGTAATTAACATCAATCTTGCAATTCGTCATAAAACGGATGGTAAACCTGCATTAAAATTATTGGATGCAAGGGCTAACTGGAGTATGAATAAAAAAGCAAAGGAAAGAGCGCAGATGGAAAATTCAGCTTCTGTAACTAAAGCAAGGGCTATCGTAGTTTCTAATTCAATAAAAGCTACTTTATTTAAGTTTATTCAAAGCTTTAGTAAATACGATTATCCTCAAGAGATTTTTTCTGATTATGATTTGGCTTATAACTGGCTACTTTCTTTAAAATAAAAAAGGTCGGAAATTCCGACCTTTTATGATTTAGAATATTTGCATTTCCCCACCTTGATTGAACCGCCCATTTTGAACTGCCTTTCCTTGCTCCGGCACTTCAATAACCACATCAACATCGTGCTGAAACTCATTTGTCCCCCGGAATTTCCCTTCTTTGGTAGTCTGAAATACATAGATAAAACATACTCCCGGATTATCAGCTTTTAGCTTGGCAAGATCTTGGGGATTCAGAACGAGTTTATTGACACTGTCAAGGATCACGAATTGGTAGTCGGATAAGTCTTTGGGCAGGTTATCAGCCACAAAAAGGTTTTCATGCGCCACCTCTTTATCCTTCAGTTTCTTCTGTAGTGTGGCATCCAGTTTCTCCTCTTTGGCTACGTATAGGACTTTACCGTGATTTCGGGCTAAATAACCCGCAAAATCTACGCACAGATAGCTTTTTCCCATTTTTGGCCGCCCATATACCATTGCAGTAAAACCCGGCGCAGGATCGCCTATAAAATCGAGCCATTTATCCTTCAGGCCGATGGTACTAAACTGGAGGTTGGTAAAGTCGGTGCTTGGCATAATATTCACCGGCTGTGAATCTATACCGTTTAGTCCCACTTTTTTCTTTTTGGTTTTAACATAGGTCTCATCAATATCATCGTAGGCATTTTCATATTTTTCGATGATGCTTTTTAATCGTTTTATTGTTGTTGGTTTCAGCACAAAATGTTTGGCGTTTTTCATGGTATTGAACGCCGAGATAACTGCATTCTGAATGGCAATAATATCTTTCGCCACAGGAGATTTTTTTGTGATCTTCTTTTCCTGAATGGCCGCTTGCAATTCATCAATAAAAATCTCAAAGGTTTTTTTATACAAGATTTTGTCGTGGAATTCTAAAAAACGTTGTATAAACTGTACCTCTTTTGAAATTTTTGAATACGGGTTTTTCTTTTTTGGTATTTCATTATCCTGAACACCGGCCATTTCATTAAAATCGTCCATACCTGATAAATCAATATTTTCAGAAGCCATAAATTCTTCCAGCTTTTTAAATGCCAAATCCGACATGCGTTTAAACTCCGCATTTTTATTATAGAATTGCCAGTTTAAACCACTTGCAGTTCTGATGCCGATAAACGAATGGGATTCTTTTAATACATCGGGCAGATTTTCAAATCCAATCTTATCTACTATTTTAAAATAGTTTTTCGTTGTTATTTTAGTTGGTTTCATTATGCTGCGAATTTTAAATGTTTGAGTTTGGATTCTAATGCTTTTACCGAAATGTTTTTTACTTCCGTTTTTATTTTAGCCGGATCATAATTCATGACGAGCATTTCAGTTTTCTTTTTATCGGTGTGCTTGGTAACGGCCACCGATTTTTCGATCTTTTTTACACGCCATTTGTGTTTGCTGATATACCCGGTTAAAATCTTGGAAGGA
>JANYIQ010000302.1 GCA_025362575.1 Bacteroidia bacterium | reverse complement strand
CCCAAGATAACAGCATGTTCTGGTTAAGAGATACAACATGGCATAATAATTTTCTGGTTTGCGGCGATGGTTACGATGCTGCGGTGATATCAAGAAACACTTTTTTAATTGAGTGTAATGTACCGCAAATATTACAAAACAACACCGCTACCAGAGGAATATGGGCTTTGGCTTTACCTGATAATTATGCAAAGGGGGGTGTAAGGCCCTTAAAATACATGAATGGCAAAATTTATTTAGGACACCGTAATTTATATGAATTTGATGCTGTTAAAATAGAAGAGTTCTACGATTATAAAGTAAAGAACAAAACCAATCTTGATGAAATAACAGATAGTGAAGGTACCATTTTAAACAGCAGCATTAGCGCGTTTGATATTTGCGCCGGAAACAGAAACACGGCTTGCGTGGCCTACATAAATCCTATTTTTCAGCATGCTGAGAAGAAAGGTAAATTATTTATTTGCAGAAACTTTTTAAATGCTGCGCCGGTTTGGGAGGATATAACAAAGTATGCAGTTACCAGTACGCTCGAAATTTGCCAATGGAGTGAAATTTATGATCTGGTGATCGATGATCAGAATGACAACTTGATCTACCTTATTGCAAGAGATGTTTTTGATCAAAGCAACTCAAAGATCTTTTTCATGGAATATATGCCAAGTTCTGGAATATGGGAAGTGACTGAAAAAACACTGAACCTTCCAAAAGCAGGCTTCAATAAGACCTTAAAAGAAAAAGATTCAGAGAATTTATATCTGGCAACCGATTTCGGAGTGTATTATACAAATTCAGAATTACTGAGCAAGAATCGTTGGGAAAAATTTAACGGTGATTCTAAAAAAATGCCGGCTTGTGTTGTAACAGACCTTGTGATCAATTACCAGAACAATAAATTGTATTGCTCAACTTATGCAAGAGGTATCTGGGAAGGTTCATTGGCCAGTAACCTGGGATATAAATTCACCTATAACAACACCACCGTTGTTGAAGAACCTTTACGAGTAGATGGAAAACTAATTGTTGCCGCAAATTCAACTTTAGAATTGAATTCAAAAATATTCATTAGTAAAGGCTCTGTTATTGAGTTAAAGAAAGGCGCCAAGCTCATCCTTAAAAAAGAGAATGTATTTAATTACGAAGGCCAGAAGATCGATCTGAAAGGTTGTTTAAAGGCGCATGCAAATGCCCAAATACATTTTAAGTAATTTATTTATCCACCACAATCTTTGATGTGTAGATTCTATCTCCTATTTGTGATTGTATAAAGTAGATCCCAGCCGGATAATTTTTGAGGTCAAGATCATAATTTAAAGTTCCGTTATCAGTAACAGATTCGCCAATAAATATTTTTTCTCCAATACTATTAAAAATATTCACTTGTACTTTATCCACTTTTAGATTTGGGCTTTTCATTTCAATTTTAAACTGCCCATTGTTTGGATTAGGATAAATGTTGAGTAAGACGTCGTTCATTGTTAAGGAATTAACATTTGCCAAAAGAATATTATCTACGTTTAGAGTAATCATTCCCATTGAATTAGCGGTGGTTTTGTAAATGCTGGATAAAACACAGAACGTTGAAGTTAAAGGCCCGCAGGATACGCTTACTGTTACACAAACATTATAAAATCCGGCCGCTGAGTAGGTATGCGTAGGAAATAATCCAACAGTATTGCTTCCATCGCCCCAATACCAAGTGGCATTGCTAACATTTAATGGATATATAGGAACAGCGTGCCAATTTAACGCTATAAAACTGTCTTTATACATTGTGAAGCTTGATGTATTGAGGCAAGGAACATTAGATACGTTTATGGTTTGCGTAAACACGTTGGAGCAGCTAACAAGGATCGAATCATAAACAGATAATGTTACGCTATAAGTTCCATTATAAAGATAGGTGTGTGAAACGTTTGGTACCGATGCAGATGTATAATCCCCAAAGTCCCAAGAATAGGTAGTAGATGTACTTGTTCCTACCGATGTGCTTGAAAAATTAAGTATACCACTTCCAACATTAGTGTAAGTATAGTTAGACGTTAAACTACAGGTAATAATGCTTACGTTAACCGGTTGCGTGAGCGTATAAATACAAATTGATAAGGGATCGGTAATGGTTAAAGTGCAATTATAAACTCCGCTGGCAGAATAAGTATGGGCTGTACCAATAGAATTACCACTATTGAAGGAGGTTCCGTCACCAAAACTCCAATTATATGTAGAGTATGGAGCAATGCCTAAGTAATTAGCGTTCCAAAGATTGACTATTCCGCCGGCAGTTAAATTATAAGAAATGGAAGGACTCGCAGAGCACGGGGCTGTCGTAACGGTAAAAGTTTTAGTAATGGTATCGAAACAGGTAGAGGTAGAAATGGTGTCTTTGATCATTAAAAAAACACTGAAAATGCCGTTATACGAATATGTGTGGGAGGCCAAAGGGTTGTTAAAAGCAGAGAATGAATTACCATCACCAAATGTCCAGTTGTAATTAGTAACAGAAGTTGTTCCAACAGAAGTGCTAGTAAAATTAACATTACCACCCGAACCAATTGAACTGGAAAAGTTGGCAACACATTGTGCCGAACTTTTATAATTAGACGTAACTATAAAAAAAATAAAAAAAACCGATTTAAGTATAAGTTTCATAAGTTTAAATTTAACGAAAAATTGCTGGTAAAACAATAAAAAGGCCGTCCCCACGACAGCCTTTTTATCAAACAAAACACCCATTTAAAGTGTTTCCATTACTAACTATTAACTAATTGAACTTATTAAACTATTACGCCTGCTTATTTTAAAAGGTTGGGTGACTATAAAATTTTAACAAATTAATTTTAAAAGCCGTTCTTAATGTGAATCGGCTTTGTTGAAAACTACTACTTAACTGCCACTGTAACAACAGTCTCAGCTTTATCAATAATTAAAGAGGTTTGGCTGGTTGAAGTAGGACAGTAAACCACACATTTGAACTTAATATGCAGTTTTTTAGTTTTCTGACCGCTTTCGTTATTCTGGTAATCTTCGGTTGAAAGAATCTGAAAATAGCTGGAAGTAGGTTGATTTGAGTTATCGGAAGTATATTCATTACCCTGAGCATCTATCCACTTAATAACAATATTAGAGAATCGGAAAGGATTAACAACAGGGGTTATGGTAATTGCTTTAAAATTGGCTGCACAAGCCGGGAAACCTGCTGTAATGGCATTAAAATTAGCAATGGCCGTATCGGATCCCAAAGGATTATTATCAATGGCTCTTAAAGAAACCGAATATAAACCGGGTTGTGAATACTGATGAGATGTAGTGGCACTAGTGCCGGTAAGACCATCCCCAAAATTCCATAAATAAGAATAACCTCCCACACCACCAGTAGTGTTTTGATTAAATCCTACCAAAGTAACGCTTCCGCTGCTCGCGCTGATGCTTGTGCGACAATTGGCGCCGGGAATCCCAAACTTTAACGGATTGGTAATTGTGCTTGAACATCCGTTCGTATCTGAAGCTGTAAAAGTTGTGTTGTATCTGCCGATCCTGAAAGTATGAAGCGGATATTGAGAAGCCGATAAAGCCCCGTCGCCAAAACTCCAACTCCAAGGATTCGATAAAGCAGCATATTTATTAAAACTGCCGGCAAACTGAACATTATAATACTTGATCCCGGGGGCACCAACAGAGTATGGATAGTAACCTAAATAGAAAGCGGAGTCGGGACGGGAAGGCAGGTTAGAGGAATTGATAGTATAGTCATTGATCTTTATCTGTATACTGTTAACACAGTTTGAGCAGTGTTCCTGTTTCAACTCGGCGCTGAAACCGTAAACATTATTGGCATCAGCAGCATAAGATGAATACATATAGTACTTGTTAATACCTGCAGTAATATCGGTTGGAACATCGTTCACATTTCCCCTGAAATAAAATACGGGTTCACCAACAACTGATGATTCCGGATATTTTTTCTTTACACAAGAAGCCGCAATAACAGCTACACAAAGAATGGCGTAAAATTTAAGTTTACTCATGTTTTATTTTTTAAATACATTTAATTGCAATGTTAATTTGAAACCAACATTTCTTTCGTACATGTTTGAATTAAAGAAAGTATTGTCCTTTATATCTGTTAATCCGTAAAGTAATTCAGCGTTAACACTTAATTCTTTGTAGATGGTTTTACGGTAAAAAACAGATAATTGTGTGTCAAAATTCTTGATACCTGAAACATATCCTTTTGTTTTGGACACACTGTGCTCGCTGGTGTAATTCAATCGCTCATTATAAGTGTCTACTTTATTATCCACACTCATTAAATACGCAATATTGCAACCTACGCCAATGATGTTCTTAGGGTTAAAAGCAAAGTTGAATTTTAAAGGTGCCACTACGTAATGTAAACGAACAGGGGTAATAACGGTTACATCATTTTCCTGTCCAAATGTATAACTCGTAACCATTGAAGTATGATTACTGTAGCTTAAATTACCAACGGTGTTGTATTGTGCACCGATTGTAAAGCCAATTCGCTTATTGAAAAAATGCGTGTAATTAATTCCTACAATTGGGTTAAAACCATTTGCATCGGTTGAACCCGGATTTTCCCAGCCTAATAAATAATCGGCGCCGGCTTCAAAAGCCACATAGTTCTTAATTAATGGAGGCACGACAATAGGTTTTGCTGCTTCTGCAACAGAAGCTGTATCGATCTTAGGAGTTTTTGCAAGTTCTTTTGCACTTGTATCAACAGCAGCAACCGCCAGTTCAGTTTTTTCAGCAGCAGGTGTTAGGCTTGTTGTTTTCTCAGTCTCAATTGGCGTAGCCGCAATCGGTTTAAGATCGCTCAGTATTTTTGTTTTTGTATCGCCATTTTCAGGTGTTTTTGTTTCTTTAGCTATCGCTGAATTATTTGGATCGGAAGTTTTAACAATAGGCTTAGTTGTTTTTTCTTCAAGCACTTTTTTCTCAGCAAATGTTTTCTTCTCAACTTTATGCAGGTTAATGTTTGCATTTGCCGAAGAAGAAGTGTTTAGGTTTGTATTTTCATTCGATCCTGCAGTTGAAGTTTTACTAAGACCAACTGAATTTTTAGACGATGCTGTTTTAGTCGTTTCGTAAATTTTATTCGTATTTGTTTTGTTTTCCGATTCAGATATAGCTTTTGATTCGGTATTTACAGAAGTATTTGAATTTATTTCTTCAGGTTTACTTTCCTGAGTGTCTGTTATGGTGGGAAGGACAACACTGTTTCCTAATTGTTCGGCGTTTATCTTAGCGGTATTTGTATTTTGAGCAGTTTGTTCGTTGTCAGATGAGAATATATTTGTGAACGTATAAACGCCGATAAGGCCGCAGGTTAAAACGATCAGTGTAGAGAAGATCCATAGACCGGCTCTGTTCTTACCTTTACGGGAAGCGTCGATCATGGCGGCTGCTTTTTCCCAATTCGCTTCATCAAATGGAAACTCCTGCGAATCCATTTTGTTCTTTATTATTTCATCGAATTCTTTCTGACTATGCATGATGTTTTATTTTTGCAGGTAAAACCATTTTTTCAATCATAACTTTTAATTTTTCGCGAGCCGAGTTCAAATGCCACTTAGAAGTGCCTTCGCTGATACCAAGCATTTCAGCAATTTCTTTATGCGGATAACCATCGATGACATATAAATTGAATACCTGCGCACTTGCAGGAGGTAATTTGCCAATAAGTTCGTGGATCTGATCTGCATTTATTTTTGAAACCGCTGAATTCACATCCGAATAACTGTCGGTTTCGTAATATTCTTCAACATACTGAATGTTCTCAGTATGCTTCTTTTCTTTGCGGTACTCGTCTATCAGTGTATTTACCATTACCCTTCTGATCCATGTTTTAAATGGAATTTCAGGTTTATACTTTTCTAAATTGGTAAGTATCTTAAGAAAGCCAACGTTCAAGATCTCTTTGGCCTTGTCCTGGTCTCTTGTATATCTTATGCAAATACTCATTAAATAGCTATAGGTACGCTTATACATTTCGTATTCAGCCTTTCGGTCACGCTTGATGCAATCGCTTATCAGTGTGGGCTGAATATCCATTATATGTAAAAGGTCGTTATAACCACTACGTTAAAAAACATAGAATAGTTGGGTTAATAAATTAAATTAGACCGTATAGCTAAGATAGTGAATTCAGGGATAAGTTATCGATTAATCTTATGTTTCCTACAAAGCAGG
This sequence comes from Bacteroidia bacterium, assembly GCA_025362575.1. Lineage (GTDB taxonomy): Bacteria > Bacteroidota > Bacteroidia > B-17B0 > Aurantibacillaceae > JAHEYG01. Next base: position 8,570 of record JANYIQ010000302.1, on the reverse strand, counting down.
CTATAAGGGCAATATAAGCCTTTCCGGGTTCAAACGAACTCACTTCTTTAAGGGTATCGGCTTCGCATATGGCAAAGTAATCGAGGTTGTAAATGGGGTTGGGGTCAAGCTTCTTCTCAACATAAGCATAGATCTGACCCATATTACGGCCACTTTCCTTTAACTGCATGGCTCCCAGCATTACTTTCGGGATCAGCGCTGCGGCTGTTCTTTCTTCCTTACTCAGCCTCAAGTTGCGCGAACTCATAGCTAAACCATCTGCATCGCGCAAAATAGGGCAGCCAACGATCTCAATTTTTAGTTTAAGCTGCTTAATTAACTCCCTGATAATCATTACTTGTTGATAGTCTTTCTGACCAAAAAAGGCTTTATCCGGCTTCACCATATCGAATAAGATACTTACTACCTGTGCAACTCCGTTAAAATGACCAGGCCTTACGGCAGCTTCAAGTACAGTGTCGATATATCCAAAGTCGAATTTACGTGTATCGGTTTTTGGATATATTTCGCTTACCTCAGGCATGAAAAGTATGTCGCAACCTGCTTTCTCAAGCATTTCAGCATCTTTTTCAGGCATGCGGGGGTATTTCTCTAAATCACTTTTATCATTAAACTGGGTTGGGTTTACAAATATGCTGCAAACAGTGATACTGCAGACTTTCTTAGAAGCTGCAATTAATGAAAGATGGCCGGCATGCAATGCACCCATAGTAGGCACAAAGCCAATGGTTTCAGAGCTTTTACGATGGCCGTCTAAAATTCGACCTAATTCAGTTTTAGTTTTGACTATTTGCATTAAAAAAGCCCTAAAGCTACAATTTACTTTGAAATATGGGTTTTTTTTTATTACTTTTGTATGTATATAAACCCCCGTTATCTAATCTTATTATGAAGAAAGCAAGAGTTTTGTTTGTGTCGCAGGAAATTACCCCTTATTTAGATGAAACTCATGTTGGAAAAATAGCCCGAAAGCTACCTCAAGGTATTCAGGAAAGAGGAAAGGAAATCAGAACTTTTATGCCAAAATACGGTTGTATTAACGAGCGCAGACATCAATTGCACGAAGTTATACGCCTTTCAGGGATGAATTTAGTGATAAATGATGTTGATCATCCATTGATCATTAAAGTTGCTTCTATACCAAGCGCCCGCATGCAGGTATATTTTATTGATAATGAAGAATTTTTTCAGAGAAAAGCCATTTTAAACGATAAAACATCCGGTAAATTCTTTGATGATAACGACGAGCGCGCCATGTTCTATGTACGCGGAGTTGTTGAAACTGTTAAAAAACTGGGCTGGGCTCCAGATGTTATTCATTGCCAGGGCTGGTTTACATCATTAATGCCTTTATACATTAAAAAATATTATGCAGAAGATCCTTTGTTTGCCGATTCCAAGATAATTGTATCGGTTTATGAAGACGAATTCCCTAAGGCTTTGAACAAAAAAATGATCGATAAATTAGGTTTTGATGGTTTCTCTAAAAAAGACCTTAAACATATTGCCGAAGAAGCTAATTACGTGAACATGGTGAAACAATCCATTGAGTTTGCAGATGGTGTTATTCAAGGAAGTGAAAAAATTAACCCCGAATTGGATAAATTCATTAAAAAATCAGGAAAGCCGTTCTTACCATTTAAGAACGAAACTGAATACATGGATGGTTGCAACGATTTCTACGATATGGTCCTTGAAGAAGTTAATGTTTAATTTAACTTAATTTATAGTTCAGTCTGATTCATTGAGACCGCCTTAAAAAGCGGTCTTTTTTTTGTATAAATATTTCCTTTTAAACACTATATCCTTTTGTAAGGCAGCTTTCTTTTGCTACTTTTGAAGGAATATATTAACCGTACATTTATTTTGACAAACAGATTAATTTATAGAGCACTTTTTCTTTTACTGATCGTTTTTTTTGCCTGCAAAAAGAAGAATCCGGGTTTGGGTACAGATGTTCAGCCTGAAACGGATGCACTTAATGTATCGGTTACTGAAGCCATTAAGGTAGAATGCCATACTGTTAAATACGATTCGGCAAGATCTTATATGGATCAGTTCAAATATCTGGGTTCAAATCAGGATCTGTATTTTGGAAGAACAGATGTAGGTATTTTCACGAATTTTTCTATCCCAAACAATGTTACCAATATATCTTTTGGTACTGATGCGACCCTCGATTCATGTGTAATGTTCTTAACCTTTACTCAGAGTTACATCGGAGATTCCACCACAACCTTAAATTATAATGTTTATCAGTTAACATCTCCTGTGGTAAGTGCAACTTCTTATCAGATGTTCGGCTCCCTTAATACTTCACAGTTTCCTAGCTACGACGCAAGCCCGATCTGTAATGCTAAGGCACGATTAAGCACTTCAGGAAATTTTTACACCATAAAATTGCCGATCAATAAGAATTTTGCATCAGCCATTTTAACCAACCCGCAATACCTTGTTGATAACACTACTTTTCAGAACGCTTATAAAGGATTTTACATCAGTACCAAGAATACCAATTATTTAAATCCTACATCCGCCCAAGGTGCCATCATGAAAATAGATCTGGATAATTCGGTCTCCGGTATCTACATGTACTATCATAACGGTCCGGTAGCCGCGGCTAAAGAATCTAAAGTATATCGTTTTCCTTTTGCAGGTAACAATTCGGGCCGTTTAGGCAGGGTTGATTACAATCCTTTAACCAGCGGAGCCCATAATCTCTTAACTTCTCAGTTAAGTGGCGATACTACAAAAGGCGAACAAACTATTTTCCTTAAAGGCCTGGGGGGCACAAAAGCATTAATAAGACTGCCTTCTCTTAAATCTTTTTCAGACACCTGTAAAATTGCAGTTAGTAGGGCAGAGTTGAAATTTTTCGTCGATCAATCGATGATCTCTCCTTCCAATGGAAATTATTCTCCGTCGTTAAAAGCCTCTTTGGTGGCGATTGATTCTCTTGGTAAAGAAATTTATGTAAAAGATCAGTATTATAATGCGGATGCCATTCACTTTGGCGGTGATTACAATTCAGATGAACATGCTTACACTTTCGATATTGCCCGACATGTTCAGGATATTCTGGATGGCAAACTTCCTAACTTCGGGTTTTATCTGGTAATTGCTAACCCAGACAGAAGTTATGTTGCCCGTCGCGACGACAGAGCTGAGCGTGTTATTCTTGGTGGTTCCAAAAATCCATTATATGCTCCGAAGTTCAAACTCACTTATGTCCGTTTCCCTTTCGATAAGTAAAGATCATGTGTGGTATACTTGCATATTTTAACTCGGATGGAATTGGTGCCGGACAATTAGCCAATTTAACGGCCTCACTCAAAAAGATCAGTCATCGCGGTCCGGACGGAGAAGGAATTACCCTCATCAATACCAGAACAGGTGCGTTTCATAATTTGATCACAGATGAAACACCGCAAGCTGATCTGACGAATAAAATAAACATTGAGCAGGCAAACAATATTGAATTTGATCTTTTCTTTGGTCACCGCCGATTAAGTATTATTGATGTTTCCGTTAATGGACATCAGCCAATGGTTTATGAGAATGGCAATTGGTTAATTTTTAACGGTGAGATCTATAATTACATTGAATTACGTGAAGAATTAAAAAGCTTAAATTTTAAATTCAAAACCGATTCAGATACCGAGGTTATTCATGCGGCATATCAGGCTTGGGGATCGGATTGCATCAGTAAATTTAACGGCATGTTCTCGATCGTAATTTATGATTCAAAAAAACGCGAACTTTTTAGCGGTAGTGACAGATTTGGCGTAAAGCCGATGTATTATTACAAAACACAAAAAGAACTTCTTTTCGTTTCTGAATTGGTCCAGTTAAATCCTTTGAATCTCAGATTAACTTACAACCAGAATACTATTTCAGGATTTCTGAATAACATAAGCGTGGACGGAGGCGAAACCTTTTACAAGGAAATTAACCGTCATCCGTCATCCCATTTTTCGGTTATACCGCTTACAAAAGATAGTGTTTCAATGCACACTAAAAAGTACTATGAGATCGATCTCAAACCGTCGGCACTTAAATCGAATGACATCATTGATAATTTTAAAGAGTTGTTTGAAAGCGCTGTAAAGTTGAGATTGAGAAGCGATGTACCTTTAGGCTTTTCGGTTTCAGGAGGTTTGGATTCGAGTGCTGTATTGTATACTGCTCTTAAATATTTGAATTCTTTTCAGGAACAGCAAAAACCTGTTACATTTTCGGCGATTTTTCCGGGACTTGAAGGTGATGAATCGTATTTCATTAAACTTATTGAGAAGGACCTTAATATTACTTCTTTTTACACCAATCCGCTTGAAGAATTTAATTTCGGGGAGTTTGAAAAAATAATCTATCATCAGAATTTTCCGATCAATTCAACATCTTATTATGCTGAGTGGAGTGTAGCAAAACTAATACATAGCAAAAACATTAAAGTTGTTTTGGTAGGGCAAGGTGGCGATGAATTATTGGCAGGTTATCATTATCATTTTTACAGATATTGCCGCGAACTTATTTTAAAAGGAAAGATAACAAAGTACCTGGCGCTTGCTAAAAAATATGCCGAAATAAAAAATGTTGATGTCAATCTGGTACACAAGAATGTACTTAACGAAGTTAAACTGGCAGCTAAATTTAAATTGGGTTTAACAAAATACGGCAGATCGCTTGTAAACAAATGGGATAATGCAAACACTCTTGTTGAATTATTGAAATTAGATCTTAACGAGAACATCATGCCAACCTTGTTGAGAGCCGATGACAGAAACTCGATGGCCTTTAGCGTTGAGACGCGTCACCCTTTTCTGGATTATCGCCTGGTTGATTTTTGCTTTTCAATACCTTCTGATTTTAAAATAAAGGATGGCTGGCAAAAATCAATTTTAAGAGAAGCTGTTAAAGAAATGCCGGAAGAGATAAAATACAGAAAAGATAAAAAAGGATATACTACACCGCACAATCTCTGGATCGATAAGTACAGGTCAGAATTTGAAGAATACTTGAATTACCTGCCGGTAGAATACAAAGGAATGAATAGCGAGGATGAATTTAAGAAATATAGCTTAGGGGCCTGGTTCAAATTGCAGACCAGATAAGAATGGAACAGAAAGTTAATGATAATTCATCAGGTTCACTGGGTAGCAAAAAATATTTGCTGCTTACATTCGACTATGAATTGTTTTTGGGCACTAACAGTGGCTCCGCCGAAAAGTGCATGATCGAACCAACCCGTTTGCTTCTTGAGATTTTTAAGAAAACCAAGTTAAAACATGCTTTGTTTTTTGTGGATACAACTTATCTCCAAAAATTAATAGAATCAAAAAATGAAACTTCGCAGGCAGATCTTAAAACGATTAGAGAACAGTTAATTTACCTTATCAAAGAAGGACACTATGTTTTCCCACATATTCATCCGCACTGGAAAGATGCAGTTTTTAACGAAAAAACGAACCGATGGAATCTTGAGAATGCCCGCTTTTACCGATTTCACTTTTTAGAGGAAACGGAAAGATCCCAGTTGTTTCAAAATTCAATAAACATCATTAAAGATCTTCAAAAAGAGGCAGGAATAGCCTATAGTATTGACTCATACAGGGCCGGCGGTTGGTGTATCCAACCGTTCAGTGATTTTAAACCTTATTTTGAAAAGCATGACATTAAACATGATTTTTCGGTTTTAAAAGGCCATTCTAATCTCAATGAGCGTAATTTTTATAATTTTACAAGCGTTCCTCCTAAATCGATATATAAATTCACAGATGAAGTGGTTGTTGAGGTCAAGGAGGATGGAAGGTTTTATGAATTTGTCATAAGCAGCATTAAAAAGAGCTCAGGGATGCAGAAAATCATTGAGCGTATCTTTAATAAGTATTTATGGTTAACTGAGAATAAAAGTATGGGCGATGGATACAGTATTTCAAAGCCAGGAGAAAAAGGTGAAGTGAACGATTCGAAAATGGAAATGGCTTCTTTAGAACTGATGACCGCTATGAATCTGAACAAGTACTATCGCTTTTTAAAGGATGAAAATTATTTGCAGATAATTTCTCATCCGAAAATGCTGAGTAAACATAATTTGAAAATATTTCAAAGGTTTTTGAAGTCTGCGACAGATAAATACGAATTGATAACCGATTATAAACTGATGCTTAATTAGAAATGCAGACCTGTAAACGTTGCATAATGGACAGCAAAAATGACCCCGATCTTATCATCGACTCGGAGGGCATTTGTAACCATTGTCATAATTTTGATAAAGCATTTGGTCTTTTGCCTAAAGGTGAAGATAAAAGGAAATTTTTCGAAAACGCCATTACCGAAATAAAAGCATACGGAAAAAATAAAAAATACGACTGCCTGATCGGCATTAGCGGTGGAGTAGATAGCACTTATTTAACCTATCTGGCCAAGAAAAATGGCTTACGAGCATTACTTGTTCACTGTGACAATGGCTGGAACTCTGAAGTTTCAGTTCAGAACATCGAAAAATTATGTAATGTTACCGGTTATGATCTATACACTCTGGTTTTGGATTGGGAGGAATTCAGAGACATTCAGCTTTCGTTTTTAAAAGCAGGTGTTGTGGATATTGAGTTGGCTTATGATTATGCATTAATTGCAACTTCGTTTAAAGCCGCATTAAAATATAACATTAAATATATTTTATCCGGTCACAACATCGCCACCGAAGGAACATATATGCCTAAGAGTTGGCGACATGATAAAGCTGACATCATTAACATTAAAGCCATACACAATCAGTTTGGGAAAATTCCATTCAAAACTTTTCCTAAATTTTCGTTCATAAAACAACGCATGATCAATCGTAAGTTTGAGTATAGGACTTTATTGAATTATGTAAAATATAATAAGGAGGAAGTAAAAAAGCTCATCATAAACGAACTGGGTTGGGTTGATTACGGTCAGAAGCATTATGAGAACGTTTTCACGCGTTTTTATCAAGGTTATATATTACCTGAGAAATTCCATATCAATAAACGACAGTATCATTTATCGGTCCTGGTACAATCGGGTCAGATCACCCGTGAACAGGCATTAGCAGAAGACAGATTGCCTCTTTACAATGAGGCCCAGTTAAAACAGGACAAGGAATACGTAATAAAGAAACTTGGCTTTACTGAAAAAAGCTTTGATGAATACATGAAAGCACCCATCAAAAATCACAGCGATTACGCTACTGTACAAAAATATTGGGATGTATATTTTAAACTCATCAAAATATTGAAGCCATTAAAAAACATTTTAAGTAAATAAATGCCCGGAAAAACAGATAAACTTTTGATTGTTTGTTTTTCTTTCCCGCCGTTTCCGGGAATAGGAGGTAGGAGATGGGCTAAATTTGCAAAACACCTCGCACAAAGCGGTTATAACATCCACACCTTATCAGCCCAAAATGAATCATCGCAGGTCTCTGAATGGACAAACGATGTAAAGCATCCGAATATCATTACTCATACGATCAATTTAGGTTTATCAAAAGTACTTAGTTTTACTCCTATCGCTTTTTTTGAAAAGGTGACCTATAAGATATTATGGAAAATTTCTCCGGTCTTGATCAAAGGAAACCCACAGGATAAACTCTTTTTTGTAAAAGATAAATTTCTGAATGCGGCCCGCGAGATCATTGCCAAATATAGTATCAATACACTTATTGTGAGTATACCACCTTATAAACTTGCCTACTATTTATTACCACTTAAAACTGAATTTCCTGATCTGAAACTGATCGTTGATTATCGTGATCCATGGACAGACAATAAGTCGTATCACGGTTTTCACAACCTAAGCGAAAGCCGATTAAAGGAGGAGATCAAATACGAACTCGATGTTTTAAATAAATATGATGCCATTTTAGATGTGAATGAAGAAAGTATTGAAGTTCTCAGAAAAAAAATAGCAAGCAAAAATAAATTCCATCATTTGCCAAATGGCTTTGATTCGGAAGATCATTCTGTAAAACCGGATATGCCTGTTAAAAATGATGATAAGATCCGATTCGTTTACAGCGGGTCATTCTATCCAAATCTTATTTATCTTTTAGATCCTTTACTGGATTGTATTAAGCGTATCAAAGAGCGGGATCCTGGCCTTTATTCAAGACTTGAATTTAACTTTTACGGTAATATGGATCATCACGCTTTGGACCTGATCTCAAGAAGTGGTTTGAGTGTTGTAAAATACCATGGAAGTGTTAGTCATACCAGAATCACCGAGATATTGACCGGATCGGATTACTGCCTTCTTTTTTCTGCAATTGATCACGCTTCGGCCTTTAATACAAAGTTTTACGAATATCTTAGTCTTAAAAAACCGATCATCTATTTTGGTCCGGTCGGAAAACTTTCTGATTACATCAACTCTAACAATGCAGGGATGACGATAACTTCCGAGGCTTTACGATCTGCCTCAAGTAATGAATTAATGAATGTTATAAATTCATCCAGACAATTTAATTCTGATATCGACATCAGTGATTTTGATGTTAAGAACACAACCAAAAAATTAATAGAGATCATCAATGCCTGAAAGCGGTT
>JANYIQ010000278.1 GCA_025362575.1 Bacteroidia bacterium | reverse complement strand
CTCTACTTTTCAAGCGGTGGATGTTGGCGAAGAGAATTCGAGTTATGCCAAAAAAGACATTGCAAAAAAAATAAATCAAGATCTGCACAGCGATTATTATTTGAATGTTGGAGTAAATAGAAGTTTTTATTTGGGAAACCGGATCTTTTTTACCGAATTTCAGTTCGATTATAATATCATTGCCGATAAAACAAAAACCCATCTTATTTCCTTTAAACTGGGTTATGTGTTCAAGTATTCAACTGATTTTAGCTCCAGTACCCGTTAAGCCTCAGCGCTTTCAGTAAAATAGTGCCAATAAGTATTGTTTCGGTGTTATAGTTCTCATAAAAATATAAATTCCTATCTTTAGAGCCAAATTAAGTTCATGAAATTTCATAAAGAAGGGATTGCCAGTTTATTCATAGTTTTAGTTTTTTCTGCTATCATAACTTTTATCGCGCATCATTTTTTTCCAACATTTGCAATTGCGCATTGGTTCGCCTATTTACTAAGTGCTTTTTTAATTATCGTTATTCTACAATTTTTCAGAGACCCGAAACGCATTTTTGTTACCGGCGATAATTTAATAATTGCACCGGCCGATGGCAAAGTTGTGGTGTTAGAGGAAACCAATGAAGGAGAATATTTTAAAGACAAGCGTTTGCAGGTAAGTATTTTTATGTCACCCACAAACGTTCACATTAACCGTTATCCGATCGCGGGCATTGTAAAATTTTTCAAATACCATCCCGGTAAATTTTTAGTGGCTTGGGATCCAAAGTCGAGTACAGATAACGAACGTACTACGGTTGTGGTAGAACACAAGAACGGCAAACAAATTTTGTTTCGTCAGATTGCCGGCGCGTTGGCTCGTCGCATTGTTTGGTATTGCAAGGAAGGCGATGTTGCCGCTCAGTGTGAGCAAATGGGCTTCATTAAATTCGGTTCGCGTGTCGATCTTTTTTTGCCTTTGGATACAAATCTTAAAGTAAAAATTGGCGATGTGGTGAAAGGTTCTCAGTCTGTAATTGCCGAAATTTAGTTTTCGGTACCCGTGAGGCGCTCCATTCTTTTTAGTATTTTTAATTATAAACTATAAAATCATAAACATGAAAAAACAATTTTACTCTTCTTTACTTATTGTTGCTACGCTGATCGGAAGTCTTGATGCGCAAACAACTTTTACGATCAGCACATTTGGAGGGACAGGCGTTGCTTCTTCCACAGGAGATGGCGGTAACGTATCGCTTGCTACTTTTAACGCGCCGCATGGTGTAACTACTGACGCTGCAGGTAATGTTTTCATTTCTGAATTCGGTGGAAACAAGATCCGTAAAGTAAATTCATCCGGTATTGTTAGCTTATACGCCGGAACCGGTGTTGCCGGATTTGGTGGTGATGGCGGTCCTGCTACTGCTGCTCAGTTCAATGCACCTACAGGTATTGCATTAGATGCTTCAGGTAATTTATATATTGCCGAATATCTTGGTAACCGTGTTCGGGTAATTACTCCAACAGGAACTATTACAACAATTGCAGGTACAGGTGTTCCGGGATCTGCAGGTGATGGTGGTTTATGTACTGCAGCGCAATTAAATGCACCTACCGATGTAAAGATCGATCCGGCTGGTAATGTTTATATTGTTGAAGGTTCAGGAAACCGTGTTCGTAAAATAAACACAAGCGGTATCATCAGTACAATTGTTGGAAATGGTACAGCTACTTCAACCGGCGATGGTGGTTTGGCAAGTGCTGCAACTACAAATTTTCCGGTGAGTCTTTATTTTGATGCTGCAGGTAATATGTACATCTGCGAATTAATTGGTAACAAAGTTCGTAAGGTAAATACAAGCGGTATTATTAGTACTATAATTGGAACCGGTGTTGCAAGTTCAACAGGCGATGGCGGTTTGGCAACAGCTGCTACGCTTAACCAGGCAGGTTGTATGTTAATTGATGCAGGTGGAAATATTTTGGTTAGCGAGTACACAGGGGCAAGAATAAGAAGCGTTAACGCGGCCGGCATCATAAGCACTGCTGTTGGTACCGGTGTTGGTGGTTTTAGCGGCGATGGCGGTTTAGCTACTGCAGCACAGATCAATGGTCCGTTTCAACTAGCTCAGGCAATTGCACCGAATCAAATTTATGTAGCAGAATATTTGAATAACCGTATCCGTCTATTAACTTCTTCATCTTGTACCACAGCTGTAACAGCAACTGTTGCATCAAGCAGCGTAACCTGTAATGGTTCGGCTAACGGAAGCGCAACTGTTAATGCTGTTGGTGGCGGACCATTTACTTATACATGGATTCCGGGAGCACAAACAACTTCGGTTGTGACTGGTTTAGCAGCAGGAAGCTACACTGTGATTACAAAAAATTCTTGTGGTAACACGGCAGTAAATACGGTAAACATTACACAGCCGTCTCCAATGATCACAACAATTTTTGGTAATCCGCTTACTGTTTGTGCAGGCGGAACTTCAACTTTAACAACAATTGCCTCAGGCGGAACTCCAAGTTATACTTATAGCTGGAGCCCTAGCGGTGGAGCTACAAATACAGCTGTGGTTACAACAACTGCAACTACAATTTATACTGCTACTGCTATAGATGCTAACTCTTGTACTAAAACAAGTACCATTGCTGTTACAGTTTCAACTTGCGTTGGAGTTCCTAACCTTAGTTTAAATACAGAATCAACTATTTATCCAAATCCAAACAAAGGAGAATTTGTGATCATAAATGGCAGCTTAGGCGCTAACATGCATTACGAAATTTATAATGGTTTAGGACAATTGGTTACGAAAGATGAAATGAATCCGGTTGAGACCAAAGTTATTTTGAACGAAAAACCCGGAATTTATTTGGTGAAAATTTTAGATGGAACTCAAGTAATGAGAGTTCAGAAAATAGTGAAAGAATAAGAGATAATTGAATTAAAAATGAAGGCCGGATCTTTCCGGCCTTTTTTTGCCCTGAACTCTTAAATGAAAGCCTTAGTTACAAGGCAGATAACCACTTATTTCCAAATTCGCACCACTTAAAAGCCAAAACCGACCACTTAATGCATTTTCTTTAAATGAGTTGTTTTTATTGGTAATATCAGGTGTGAAAGAGATCACCACCCGCACGGCCGCAATTTCCATCGATGCAAACGAGATCGTTCTGGTAAGAATGACAGAAGGAATTCATTTGGATTATGAAGATGCGTTGGACAATTTTTTAGTGGTTAGGCAGTTCAGCAAAAGCAAACAACTTTTAAAATTAATTGACAGCAGGGCCGATTGGACCATTGACGATAAAGCGAAACGTTATATGGAAGGAAAGAGCATGCGAAATACAACTAAAGCAAGAGCATTTGTTGTGCGGTCGCAAACCAAAAAACTATTATTGAATTTTTATTATACCTTAAATGCACCCAACGCACCCTCTCAGGTGTTCACCGATTATGACGAGGCTTATGCCTGGTTATTGAGTTTTAAAAGCAAATAGTTTTTGTAAGGTAAAAGCGTTACCACGATCTAAGATAAAACCTGTTGGCGCGGATATTAAATCCATCAACGATTCTCAAAAAATTAAAATCTTTTTATGGATAAATAATGTAATGGGCAAGATGGATTTATCATCCGTGCTAATTTAAAACACAATAAGTGAAATGTTACTCCACATCAAACTCTTTAGTCGCAGCGTACTTTCTCCACTTATCAATTACACTTTGCATGTCGTCAGGGATCGGGCTGTCGAAGAACATTTGTTTTTTTGTAATGGGATGAGTGATGCCTAAAGTTTTAGCATGCAAAGCGTGGCGCGGCAACATTTTAAAACAATTATTAATGAAATGTTTATAGGTATTTGTATTCAATCCTTTTAAAATAATATCGCCTCCATACTCGTTATCATTAAATAATGGATGGCCAATATATTTAAAGTGCACGCGAATTTGATGTGTTCTTCCGGTCTCTAATTTGCACTCCACCAAAGTAACAAAACCAAAACGCTCTACTACTTTATAATGTGTTACGGCATGCTTACCATACGAACCATCCGGAAATACATGCATTACTTTTCGGTTTTTTAAGTCGCGACCAACATGGCCGGTAATAGTACCTTCATCTTCTTTTACATTTCCCCAAACTAAAGCCACATATTTACGATCGATAGTATGATCAAAAAAATCTTTCGCCAAACGGGTCATCGCTAATTCGGTTTTAGCAATGATCACAATACCCGAAGTGTTTTTATCGATGCGGTGCACTAGGCCCGGACGTTCTAAACTTACATCGTGGCCGATCTTTGTTTTAGTAGTTGGTAAATTCTGAAAGTGATAAGCCAGGGCATTTACCAAAGTGCCTCTGTAATTGCCGTAACCGGGGTGAACTACCATGCCTGGTTTTTTATTGACGAGGGCAATGTACTCGTCTTCGTAAACAATATCAATAGGAATGTTCTCGGGCACAACTTCTACATCGCGAGGCGGAACGCTAAGTACAATGGAAATTTCATCAAAAGGTTTTATGCGGTAATTGGATTTGACGGGTTTGCCATTTACCAATACACTTCCGGCTTCGCAGCAATTCTGAATTTTTGTGCGTGTGGTATTTGAAATGCGGATCATGATAAATTTATCAATGCGCATCATTACCTGACCCTTATCTACTTTTATGTTGTGATGTTCATAGAGTTCGCTTTCCTCATCAGGAAGATCAATATCAATTTCTGAACTCATGTGGGGGAACTTATTTACTGATGATTAATTTTTGCTGCGAAACAATACCTGAATTGTTCTTTAAAACAACAAAGTATAAACCGGAGGCAATATCGCTTGTGCTGATCTGACTTAGGTTTTGATTAAGCTGAAGTTCTTTTACTTTTTCGCCAAGCGTAGAGTAAATTTCTAAAGTAAATACTGAATTCGCATCCTGTGATTTATTCTGAACAAACAAAACATCAGATGCAGGATTAGGATACAGATTCAAATAACTATTGCTGATCGCATTGAGATTTTCTTTTATCCCAATTACTGTTGCTGTTCCGCCAAAAACAGGATGGATCATTAATGAACCCGGAATGGTAGATTGCGTCCACGAACCACTGATATCGTAAAAAAGCGCGTCCATATGATTTACATTCCTGTCGAAACCAATATTTAAAGCCTGAGAAGTTTTTTGTTGTAAACCAAAATAATAAGTACCCGGACCTAATACCAGTGGCGAAGTAAATACATAGCGCGGAATTTTATTATATCCGAACTGGAAGAATTTAGGATTCATTACACTGTCTTTTAAAAGCAATGTACCGGGTTGTCCGGCCTGATCTTGCCATACACACATTCTGAAATCGGAAACGCTTGGACTGGTTAATAAATTAAGTTCTTTAATAGGATCAAAGAAAATATCCATGGCGCGCAACGTATCGGTAACATTAATTGTATAGCGCAAAGCACATTTGGCACCAAAAGTATTTAAATAATATCCTGCTTCGGCACTTCCGTCATCGTAAGCGTAATAATTATCAAGAGTGAGAATTTGTGTTACCGAATCGTTATAGCGCCAATCGTCAGGAGTTGTATTTACGGAATGTTTAATGATGAAATAAGTTGGAGCGGTTTGCGGAGTGATGGTGTAATTAATGGAAGGGTGACAATGCGTTGGAATGCTATCCCAGCCGCGTGGATTGAATTTCACTATCTTTTGAGAACCTCCATTGTATACATCTAAAGGTGCATTGTTGGAAGCGCAAATTGTATAACCGTAAATTCCGTTCTTGGCAATGGTATCATTATTACGAATGAAGTTCGAGAACTTAATTCCCATCTCTGTAGAATTATATTGTCTGTATGGCATTGCCGAATAACTTTTAAGAAGATGACGGGGCACATATCCAAAAGCCACATCACGATTTACAGTGTCTTTTTTTACATAATTTTTTTTCAGGGTAATATAGTCAACATTCCAATGATCTAAACTTCCACTGGTAGTTGCTTTGTTACGGAATCTTAATTTGAAACCATCGTGAAAAAAGGCGGTATCTTTTATCTGAACAAATGCACGTTTGAATGTGCTGTCGCCGCTTGTTGGAAAGTTAACGCCTCTTGTGCCCCAGGCCGAAACCCATTTGCCATATGACGCAATAGTTGTGCCTGACATAACCGGAGCAAGAGGTTTGAAGAATTCAACAATTAAAGAATCGTTTGTTTCAGGGTTATCACCGAAACCCGCTGACTGGTATAGAAACGAAAAGCCAATGCTATCAGAAGGAACATAAGTTTGAGTTCCCTTTGAGTAAAGGTTTATAGGTCGTGATATCAGTGTATCAGCACCTGCTGATACCACAGAAGTAGCAGAGGGATTGTAAGGATATCCTTTTTTGTTTAAGCCATCAAAAGTAGCAACCCCAATACTTGGCGGAGCAATTGCAAAACCGGTATTCACATAAACACTCGAGTCTACCCAATGATTTATACTTGGGTATGGTGAAGTTGGTGCATAATAAAAATCCTCAAAAAATGGCAGCGAATCAGAAGTAACCGTTGCTGTTTTCTGACTAAACAAATTTGTTGTCGGAAGATCTAAGTTCTGCAGATGCATGTTTCCACTCAGAGGCATCAATTTTTCCTGCGCAAGCAAATTGAAACTGCTCAGCAATAAAATTGTGATTATTTTAAGATACTTTATCATTCTTTTTCTTCGTCAAAATTTGGTCCGCCATGTTTACTGCTTGTATCCGGAGGCGCCACATAATTTTCTTTTTTACCAACAGCAATATCTATTACTGTTCCTTTTTTTATCATTGCACCGGGTTCAACATTTTTTCCTTTTATGGACTGACTCAGCACACAACCACTGCAATCACCTGCCACCTGAGTTACCTTGCCAACTTTTAATCCATAGCTTTCGATCATTGAGGTAGCTTGTCGTTCGCTGCGGTCAATCAATTTAGGCATAATTATCTGAGGAGGCAACATGCCTGTAACGTACAAATAGATGGTTCTATTGTGTTTAACCATGGTTTTTGCTTCAGGATCTTGTCGAATTACAGTGCCCGGCTTCTCTTTCGGGGCATAAATACTGTCAATTATCTGAAAACGCACATCTTCATCCTTAACAAAGTCCTTTAGTTCGGGAATGGTTTTGCCTTTAAAATCGGGTACTGCCACCATTTCGCCATGCTGGGTATAAACGTTCAGCATTCTTACCAGAACCCAAAGCACGATGCTGATGGTAAGTATAGCCAAGCCCAAATGGATGAAAAATTGTTTTGATCGGATAAAGGCAAAAAATCCCTTCATAATAATAAGTTAAGATTAAGGGTTTCCTTTAGGTTTAAGATTTTTTACGATTGTTTAACTCATCACGAATTCTGGAGGCAGTTTCGTATTGCTCTTCGTCTAATGCAGTTTGCAAAAGGTTTTTTAGTTCCTCGGTGCTCTTGCCTTTGTAACCTTCTTCTTTATTAACTTCCTCTTCTTTTAATTCAGGCTCGTGTCCTACATTGCTTGTAATGCCTGCCGTTTCATCATCCAATACAATGCCTGCCGATTTTAAAATGAATTCGTAAGTAAAGATCGGGCAGTTAAAGCGCACCGCTAATGCAATGGCATCGCTGGTTCTTGCATCGATCTCAACATCTCGGGTGCTGTCGTGGCAAATAAGTTTAGCATAAAAAATGCCTTCCACTAAATTGTAAATAAGTACTTCGCTAACGGTGATATCAAATGTTTCTGAAAAGGCTTTGAAAAGATCGTGGGTAAGAGGCCGGCTTGGTGTCATTTTTTCGAGTTCAATGGCAATGGCCTGAGCCTCGAAACCGCCAATAATTATGGGAAGGCGGCGAGTGCCTGTACTTTCGCCTAAAACTAAGGCGTATGCTCCCGATTGAGTTTGACTGTATGACAAACCAACAATTTCGAGCTTAACTTTTTTCATTCCCATAATAGTAGAACAATTTACAAAAAATTTGGATTAATTCTGATTCGCCTTAAATTTTTTAACGGCTTCAACCAGTTTTGGAACAATGGTAAACGCATCGCCAATTATACCATAGTCGGCCGATTTAAAAAACGGAGCTTCTTTATCGTTATTAATTACTACAATGGTTTTACTGCCGTTAACGCCCGCTAAATGCTGAATTGCACCGGAAATACCAATGGCAATGTATAAGTTCGGACGAATAGCAACGCCGGTTTGACCAACGTGTTCGTGATGCGGACGCCAGTGCATATCGGCAACAGGGCGTGAACATGCGGTAGTAGCGCCTAAAGACTGAGCAAGATCTTCAACCATTTTCCAGTTCTCAGGACCTTTTAATCCGCGGCCTGCAGAAACAACTAATTCTGCTTCCGGCAATGGGATCATGCCACCAACATCGTTCGATTTTTTTTCTTTGATCACAATTTTTGACTTAACAGAAGAAAGATCAACTGCAAAATCAGAAACAGACGAAGAATTATCTCCTAACTTAACCGGAAAAGAATTTGGTAACAAAGAAATGATCTTGATATCGCTATTGATGGTATATGTTGCAGTTGCTTTACCTGAGAAAACATTTTTCTTTACATCTAATATGTTTCCGTTTACAGTAGGATGATCAACGGCACCGGCAACTAAACCTGCTTTTAAACGGGCAGCTAAACGTGGAGCAACCGCTTTGCCCATGATATCAAACGAAAAAATAATGATCTTTGAAGCTTCTGCTTTTGCAGCTTGTTCAACTGCCGCTGAAATAAGCATGCTATCGGCACCTGCTAAAGCATCGTTTTTTACGGATAATATTTTTTTAGCGCCGGCTTTTCCAATTTCTTCCAATTGAGCCGCATCGGCATTGATGGCAATTGCGGTAACAGAAGTACCTGTTAACTCTGCAATTTTTGCACCGTAATTTACTGCTTCCAACGAAGCTTTTTTTACTTTGCCTTTGTTTATTTCTGTGTAAACTAAAATCATAATGTTGAATTCTTAATGTTAAATTTTAAATTGCTTCATAATTACTTTGAACGATCTTCATTTATAATTCATCATTCAAAATTCATCATTTTTAAATCACCTTTGCTTCCGTATGCAATAATCCAACTAACTCGTCCAAATTATTTTCATCGATCATTTTGCAAGTTGTTCTTCCTGCAGATAATGTGAATGATTTTACATTGGTTAATTTATCGGCATTAGTTGCGGGCACAACCGTTAAAGGCTTTGTACGTGCTCCCATGATCCCTTTCATGTTTGGAATGCGTTGTTCGGCCATTCCTTTTGCACAAGAAATTACCATTGGCAATTCGCACTCTACAACTTGAGTTCCGCCATCAACATCTTGTTCAACTGTAGCTTTATTTCCTTCAATATCTAATTTTGTAGCTAAAGAAACATACGGCAGATCCATGAAACCTGCTATCATGCCGCCAACCGACGAACCATTATAGTTGATGGTTTCTTTACCCACCAAAATAAGATCATAACCATTTGTTTTTGCATAAGCGGCAATTTGCTCGCCCACAAAATAAGCATCCGGACCTTCAGCATCAATTCTTACCCCATCATCAGCTCCTAAAGCAAAACCTTTACGAATGGTAGCATCGCAATCGGCTAAACCTACGTTAATTAGGGTTACTTTTTCGGCTTTACCGGCCTCTTTTAACTCAAGAGCACGAACAAGGGCGTACCACTCGTCGTATGGGTTAATAATGAATTGAACACCTGCTGTGTTAAACTTGGTATCACCATCGCTGAACGCAATCTTTGTAGTAGTGTCGGGAACATTACTTATGGCTACTAATATTTTCATTTTATGTATAATTAAAGAGGATTGCAAAGATAAAAATTTAGTCCCGATATCATCGGGATTGGCAAAAAAAACTTTATCAGAAATTTAGGGCCGTTATTTGAGCTTTTTCTGGCATTTATCCTTTGTTTTAAACATAAAACAGCTATTTTTGTTGAGCTTAAAATCGACTATGAGAGTAATAGAATTTAGAGAGGCATTACGCGAAGCCATGAACGAAGAAATGCGCCGCGATCCCAACATTTTTTTAATGGGGGAAGAAGTTGCCGAATACAACGGTGCTTATAAGGTTAGTAAGGGCATGCTGGCTGAGTTTGGCCCTAAGCGCGTTATTGATACGCCTATTGCAGAGCTTGGTTTTGCAGGTATTGGTGTGGGCGCAGCAACAAACGGCTTACGTCCGATCATTGAATTTATGACCTTTAATTTTTCATTAGTTGCCATTGATCAGATCATAAATGCCGCGGCTAAAATGCTTAGCATGAGTGGTGGTCAGTATAATGTTCCCATTGTTTTTCGCGGACCAACCGCAAGTGCAGGTATGTTGAGTTCTCAGCATTCGCAGGCCTTTGAGAACTGGTTTGCCAATTGCCCGGGTTTAAAGGTAGTGGTACCATCCAATGGTTACGATGCCAAAGGCCTTTTAAAATCGGCCATTCGCGATAACGATCCTGTAATTTTTATGGAGAGTGAGCAAATGTATGGTGATAAAGGAGAAGTTCCTGACGGAGAATATATCATTCCGATCGGAGTTGCAGATATTAAAAAAGAAGGAAGCGATGTAACCATTGTTTCATTTGGAAAAATAATGAAAGTAGCTTTGGCGGCTGCCGCTGAATTAGAAAAAGAAGGCATTAAAGCTGAGGTTATTGATCTGAGAACGGTTCGCCCAATTGATTACGATACGGTGATCAACTCAGTTAAAAAAACAAACCGTTTGGTAATTGTTGAAGAAGCATGGCCTTTGGCAAGTATCTCCAGCGAAATTACGTTCAGAGTTCAGAAAGATGCATTTGATCATCTGGATGCACCGATACGAAGAATTACTACAGCAGATACCCCATTGCCTTATGCGCCAACTTTAATTGAAGCAAGTTTGCCAAATGTTGCTAAGGTTGTGAAGATTGTAAAAGAAGTAATGTACGTTAGTTAGTCGCGAGTTCGGAGTTAAGAGTTCGTAGAATCGCAGTGGATAAATAAAAATTATGGTTTCTTTTGATAATACACAGATCGCGTTCATTGCTAAAAGCAATTCTGACCTAAAAAAATCTTTCTTATTATTTAAACTTATTTCTTACCCCATGCTGGTTAAGTATGGCGGAGGTTTAGCGCCTTTGGGTTTGCAATTAGGATTCAAAGGTTTGATAAAAAGCACCATCTTCAAACAATTTGTCGGCGGAGAGAATATTCAGGATTGTACAAGAGCCATTGAAGAATTAGGCAAGTATAATATCGGTACAATTTTAGATTACAGTGTTGAAGGAAAAGAAAGCGAAAAAGATTTTGATGCATGTTGTAAGGAAACCATAGAGACGATTCACCGTGCGAAAAACGATAAACATATTCCGTTCTGTGTTTTTAAAGTAACAGGTTTAGCACGTTTTGATCTGTTAGAAAAAGTAACAGCGAAACAAACTTTAAGTACTGAAGAACAAAAAGAATATCAACGTGTAAAAGACCGCGTTCATCAAATTTGCAAGGAAGCACATGCTGCCAATAAGCCTTTGTTTTTAGATGCAGAAGAAAGCTGGATACAGCTAGCGATCGATGACTTAGCGGATGAGAACATGGCTTTATTCAATAAAGAAAAAGCAATAGTTTACAATACCTTTCAATTGTATCGGAAAGACAGACTGCCTTTTTTACGATCTTCTTTTGAAAAAGCGAAAGCAGCAAATTATCATTTAGGTGCTAAATTAGTGCGTGGCGCTTACATGGAGAAAGAACGCAAACGTGCCATTGAAAAAAATTATCCTTCACCAATACAAGACACAAAAGAAGCTTCTGATAAAGATTATAATGCCGCTTTGGAATTTTGCGTAACGCATATTTCTCAAATGGGTTTATGTGCAGGTACGCATAATGAGAACAGCAGTTTGCATCTGGTAAAACTGATGGAACAAAACAAAGTAGCCAATAACGATACACGAATTTATTTTTCTCAGCTTTTAGGCATGAGCGATCATATTTCTTATAATTTATCACAAGCCGGATATAATGTGGCCAAGTATGTGCCCTATGGTCCGGTTAAAGAAGTGTTGCCGTATTTGATACGCCGTGCACAGGAAAACACCAGCGTAAAAGGTCAAACGGGCCGCGAACTATCTCTGATCATTAAAGAAAAAGAGAGAAGAAAACAGACAAAATAAACTCATCTTTACTTATTGCATTTGCAAAAAAATCACAAATTTAAGTGAGTAGAATACTATTTGCTTTAAAATGGCGTTGTTCTATAAAACGAATTGCAATGAAAAAAAATGACTGGTTACTTCTTGCCTCGGTTCTCTTATATAGCTATTTATTTTATGAGCAATTTGCAGGAATAAATTTCCTGATCTTTAATCTGGCACTTGTTGTTTTTTTACTGCTTCGAAACCCTGGGAGTTTAAAGGACAGAAGTTGGATGGTAGCTGTTGCAGGTGCTCTTATCTCATCAACTTGCATCATGTATTATACGAGCCCGCTGGCAATAATAGCCAATGTGATTGCTTTAATGCTTTTGTCGTTTTTAAGTATTGCTCCAAGATCATCTGTTTTTCTTTCTCTATTTATGTCGGGTTTGTCAATTAGCTCCTCTGTGGTTTTCATGTTCATAGATTGGGTAAGGCGCAATAAGGATCGCAGTCAGGAAAAATCGCGCCCTTTGTATGTAGTGATCATCATGTTCTTTTTCATCTCCATCATTACTATTTTGTTCTTTTTAATGTATCAGTCTTCAAATCCTGCATTTAAAGAATTTACAAAGAACATTAACCTCGATTTTATTTCTTTTCCCTGGATGTTCTTTACACTTGGGGGTTTGCTGTTATTGTACGGATTTTATTACCCAAGGAGGATCGGCTATTTTATTGAGCTGGATGAGAACGCCTCGAATGTTCTTATCGAGGATCAAACAAAAAAAAGTAATTTCCTAAATCGTTTATTCAAACTAGAAACAGAATATCTAACCGGGTCGATATTATTTGTGATACTCAATTTAATGTTGCTTCTGTTGAATATTTTGGATCTGAATTATTTGTGGTTCGACGGGAAATTGCCGGAGGACGTGGATTACAAGGAGTTTGTTCATGATGGTATTGGCATGCTCATCACGTCTATAATATTTGCCATTATCATCATTTTATTTTATTTCAGAGGAAGATTGAATTTTGATCCGAAAACAAAATATTTAAGATGGCTTGCCTGTTTCTGGATCTTTCAAAATGCATTCATGATCTTTTCTTCGGCCTACAGAACCAACATGTACATTGCCGATTATGGGATAAGCTATAAAAAGATAGGGGTTTATGTTTATCTGGGATTGACCCTGATCGGATTAATAACAACCTTTATTAAAGTAACAAAACTCAAGAGTAATTGGTATCTGGTAAGAGTAAATACCTGGTGTTACTTTGTTATTTTAATGATAAGCTGTGTTTTTAACTGGGATGTGATCATTACCGATTTTAACATCAGAAAAGCCTTAAACGAAAACAAAAAACTTGAAAAATACTATCTAGCTGATCTGAGTTTTAAAAATTTACCGCAGCTGCTACAACTCAACGATACCATTAAAAGCAGCGATGATTTTGGTGTGAGGGATTATTATTATTCGTCGAGAGGAACATACTTTTATGATTTCAGATCGGGATTGGACAGTAAACTGTTCAGGTTCATGAAAGACATGCATAAGGCCGATTGGCGATCGTGGTGCAGTGAAAAATCACGCGTGTATAAGGAACTGATAAGGCTAAATGCAGAAGGTAAAATTAAAAGCATTGATCTGAGCAGATATGGTGTTTTATCTTCGCTTGAATCGATAAAAGATCTGAATGGCATTGAAGACCTGAATTTGCAGCAGAACAATTTGAAGAATGTTGAAGAACTTTCTTTTTTTCCGAAGTTAAAAAAATTGAACCTAAGTTTTAATTCTTTAGATTCTATAAATAAGTTCCCTGAACTAAAGCAACTGCAGGTATTAGATCTTGGTCATAATATTATAACCAACCTGGAGCCCCTAAAAAGTGCAAGTGAATTATTGGATCTCAAACTAAGCGCGATGGGCTTGATACAAATAGAAGATCTGCCCGAGTTCAAAAAATTGCAAACACTCGATCTGTCTGAAAACTCTATAAATAATTTCTCACCGCTTGGTAATTATCCTGATCTGACAACGCTTAACATTGAAAATACATTCAGAGGAAATCTGATCGCTTTTCCGGAAATGAAAAAGCTTAGTTCGCTTGATATGAGTGATAATGTAATAAGCCAGAATAATGCCGGTGAAATTTTCAAAAAAATAGGAGCAAGCCGAAACATAAGTTCAATAAATGTTTCAAGATGTAATTTGGGGAACATACACGAACTACTTTACAATACGTCAAATAGGTCAGAGCAAGATTCATCGCGGTTTAATTTTCCGACACTTCGATCGCTTGATCTGTCAAACAATGTTTTGTACACTTTAATTGGTATTGGAAATTATAAGGGCCTTAAACAACTTGATGTTTCGAACAACAAAATAAGATCTGTTACAGAGGTGTTTTCTTTAACTGATTTGCAAAGCCTTAGTATTAGGGGAAATAACATTGATAACATTGAAGGTGTAGAGAACCTGAAGGATCTCATAACATTTGATCTTTCGGCTTGTTATGTTGGAAAAGGCATCGCCTTCATTGCTAAACTTGGTTCGCTTCAAAACTTAAACGCGTCGAATAATAATATAAAAAGCATTGAGGTTTTTAAGAATATGACCAAACTCAAAAGTCTTAATTTGAGTAATAACCTTATTAAGAACATTGCAGGAATGGAAAATTTGAAGGAGCTCGAGGAGCTTAATTTAAGTGGCATGACAATGGCAGATTATTCGCCGCTATATGGTCTTAAAAACCTGAAAACACTTTATGTAGCTTCAATGCCCCGCCAACAATTATTGAAACTAAAAAAGGCACTTCCCAATTGTACGGTTTATGATTACGAACCGGCATACCAGAACTAGATCAATTATTTTTTCTCTTTTGCGAGCAAAATAAATACCGGAAAGTGATCGCTGTAACCGGCTGTATAAGCCCCGCCGGAGTAAGTACGGAACGGATACCCTTTAAAGTTACCATAATCACTCTTTAAATAGGGTTTATTAAAAATTCTCACATTATAATATTGGAACGAGCTGTATCCGGTTGGCAATAAATTTTTATTTACGAGTATCTGATCAAATAAATTCCACGCATCTTCCCAGGCTAAAGAACCAATGCCTTGTTTGAATAATGATTCCATAGGATTGAAATATTCATCATCTCGAGTGCGATGAATGTCGCCGTAGGTTTTAATGTGTTTTTTTACACTTTCATTGGTGGGATCATCGTTAAGATCGCCCATGATCATAATTTTTGTGTCGGGACTAACCTTTGTAATTGAATCGGCAATGTGGCGACACATTTTAGCTGCAACAATTCGGTTTGGACGGCTTGCCATTTCGCCACCACGGCGCGAAGGCCAGTGATTAACAATGATGGCAACCGGATCACCATACAAAGAGCCTGTAACTAATAACTGATCACGTGTTTTGTGAGCGCTGTCTGTGATCAATGTTACCCGATAAGGAACGGCTTTGGTTAATTTAAAATAGTTCGGATTAAAAAGTAAAGCCGGATCTACACCACGTGCATCAGGTCCGTCGAAATGTACGATCTGATAATTGCGGGCTTTTAGTTGTGTATCTGCAACAAGATCTTTCAATACATTTTTATTTTCTATTTCGCATAAACCAATAATAGCAAGTCCGTCTGGAGTAACATCGGTAGCCATCTGAGAAATTACTTTTGCCAAATGATTTATTTTTGTGCGGTATCTGCTGCCCACCCAAACGTTGGTTCCTTCAGGAGTAAATTCCTCATCCTGTTTTTGAGGATCGTTAATGGTATCATAAAGGTTTTCAACATTCCAGAATCCAATTCCGGTAATGAAATAATTTTTTCCTTTTTCAAGAACCTGAGCGTTTGAAAAAAGATCCAATAAAATGAAAAGCGCAAATATTTTATATTTTAAAACCATGATATTTTATGAGTGTCAAAAATAATCAAATAAAATTATCAGGAGCACGAATAGTAATTTTATAATATTTGTGAGTGAGATCGGGCTTTTCAGCCACCTAAAAACGTTTTAGGTTAAAATAAAATAATGTTTTGTTTACAATTCGTTAATAAGTCAATCTCTAATTTTTTCTACATTTGACCGTTCTTAAAAAAACGAAGTGAACACCCTTGAGGTAATCCATTACCAAAGCCGCTTCATATTAATTAGATAAATTAAGTGAAAAGGTGCAACAAAATGAAGGGCTTAATATCCAAAATTTCAGTAAACAATTCTTGTCTTGTCAGCGCTTGCGTGACTTTTCAATATTTTTTAAACGAAGATATTCAAAACCCAATATTTAATAATTTCGTTAAGGCTTAAATTAAAATGATAAAACAATTATTCACCTTTATTTTTGTATTTGTGCTGTTTGCGGGCCATGCTCAAGTGGATAGTACCTCTAAAAATATTTTGCAAACGGACAGCACCGTGATCGATGGTTTGGCTAAGGATACTGCTTCAAAAGAAGCTACTTTTCAATTACCGGTTTTTAATACCAGTGCAGGAGATATTGATTCTGATCTTGGTTCTCAGGATGTTTCTTCATTATTGCAATCGTCAAAAGATGTATTCGTTAATACCGCAAGCTTTCATTTAAGTCCGGGTAATTTCAGATTCAGAGGATACGCCGCCGAAAATCAGGTGATCTTAATAAATGGTGTTAACGTGAACAATCTCGAGACCGGATTTTCAAGCTGGTCGGCCTGGGGCGGATTGAATGATGTTACACGTTATGTTGAAACGAGAATAGGTGTTAATGCGTCGCGCTTAACTTTTGGAAGTGTTGGAGGTTATACGAACATTGATAGCAAAGCATCTTCCTTTAAAAAAGGAACCCGTGTTTCCTATGCCAGTGC
Organism: Bacteroidia bacterium; assembly: GCA_025362575.1. Classification (GTDB taxonomy): domain Bacteria; phylum Bacteroidota; class Bacteroidia; order B-17B0; family Aurantibacillaceae; genus JAHEYG01. The sequence continues at coordinate 25,148 of JANYIQ010000278.1, read as the reverse complement.
TAACAGAGCGTTTCAAGACAGAGTAATGTTAACGCATTCAACAGGAATGAACAGTAAAGGCTGGGCAATGACTTTATCCGGATCTTTCCGTTATGCCGATGCAGAAAAGGCGCCTAAGATGTATTCTCCGGGAACTTATTTTAATGCTTACAGTTATTACATGTCGGTTGATAAAAGGCTCAATGACAGAAACATGATATCGTTCACTGGTTTTGGTGCTTCGATAGAGCAAGGCCGCAAAGCTTTAGAAACACAAGAAGCCTATGATCTTGCAGGAAGTAACTATTATAATTCGTATTGGGGCTATCAGAATGGAAAAGTAAGAAATGCAAAGGTGAGTACTTCGCATAAACCCATGTTCATGTTATCGCATATTTTTAATGTGAATACCAATTCAAAACTAACCACTTCGGCGTTTTATACTTTTGGCAGCAGTGGTTTAAGTGGTTTAAGTTTTTATGATGATGCCATGCCTCGCCCTGATTACTATAAGTATCTACCAAGTTATTATAAAGACTACAATAACGATTATGCCGCGCAGTTAACTCAAATGTGGCATGATGATGTGAATACGAGACAAATTAATTGGGATAAATTTTATATGGCCAACAGCAAAAATTTATTCACGGTTCAAAATGTAAATGGCGAAGCAGGAAAAAGTTTCGAAGGTAACCGCTCTAAATATATTTTGGAAGACCAACGTACCGATGTAAAGTCTTACGGATTTAATTCGGTTTATAATACGCGCGTTAAGAATTCATTTATCACAGCAGGCGTAAATGGAAACATTTTTAAGAGTCACCATTACAAAAAAGTACTGGATCTTTTAGGCGGTGATTTTTGGTTGGATTATGATCGTTTTGCAGAAGGTTTAGGAGTTGATCAGAACATAGTTCAAAATAATTTAGAAGCCACCAACAAACTCATTAAAGTTGGCGATAAGTTCGGTTACGATTATAACATCAATATTAACCGTTACGAAGGTTGGATCCAGGCAGAACATTCTTTCAGTAAACTGGATATATATGGTGCGGTAAGTTTAGTGGCTACTTCGATCTGGAGAGAAGGATTCATGGCGAATGGAAAATTCCCGACAACATCAAAAGGTGAATCGGCGAAAAAGAATTTCATAAACTATTCTGTTAAAGGTGGAGCTACTTATAAATTGAACGGGCGCAATTTTATCACAGCCAATGTGGCATTTATTACACGGCCGCCTGAAGCAACTTATATTTTTACTTCGCCAACTACGCGCAACGACATGATCAACACGATTAAAAATGAAGAAGCTTTATCTTACGACATTAATTACGTTGCTAAATTCCCAAGATTAAAGATACGGTTGACCTATTTCAATACACAGATCAAAAATCAGATCTATTTAAAAACCTATTATCACGACGTATATAATACCAATGTAAATTATATAATGACGGGAGTAAACACATCTAATCAAGGTGTAGAACTTGGAGTGGAAGGTAAGGTTACAACCGCATTAGCGGTAACCGGTGCATTTTGTTACGGTGAATATATTTACACAAGCCGACCAACAGCTCAGTTGTGGCAAAACAATTCGGCTACTCAATTGTTTGACAACAGAACCGTGTATTTGAAAAATTATAAGATCGGCAACATGCCTCAAACAGTTGGTACCATTGGTTTAAGATACAGTGGCAAAAAATTCTGGAATGTTGGTATCTACGCGAATTATTTTGGAGAAATATATATGGAGCCAAATCCTGACAGACGAACTGAAGAGTCGGTGGCTAAATACATGGAAAGCGATCCTCAATTCCATCAGATCATTGATCAGGAAAAATTGCCAAATAATTACACTATTGATGCTAATGCAGGAAAATCATGGCGCATAAAAAGTAAGTATTCGATCGGCCTAAATGTTTCAATAACTAACTTAACCAATAACCAGAAATTTAGAAATGGTGGTATTGAACAATTGAGATTCGATATTAATGATCCTAATAAATTTCCCAATAAGTATTCTTATGCGCAAGGCATAACCTACATGGCTCAGTTAAACTTTGGATTTTAATTTGTAAATTTGATTTAAGATAAAATGAAAAAAGCAGCAATTACATCAGTTTTAATAAGCGCATTAATAGTGTCGTTTATGTTTGTTACGTCTTGTAAAAAGAAATACGACCAGCCGCCAACTCACGAAATTCCTGAGTCGAGCCGTTTAACCGTGGCCGGAGTTAAAGCCTCTTTAACAGGAACCACGATGGTGTCTTATAAATTCACCAACGATGTTAATTTGTATTGTACTGTTATTGCCGATGAAATAGGTGGTAACTTTTACAAAACATCTTATGTTCGTGATGCAAGTGGAGCAATTTGCTTAAGATTGAATTCATCAGGCGGATTATACATTGGAGATTCACTTCGCATTAATTTGAACGGTGCTGTTTTGGTAAAGAGCAGCGGTAATTTTGAGTTAGATTCCATTGACGTAGATAAAATGGTTGTAAAACAAAAAAGCGGATTAAATCCTCAACCTATTGTAACAACACTTGCTAATTTAAATCTGAATACAGCAAGTACATCTTCTTTAGTTGGTCAGTTAGTGCAAATTACAAATGTGGAATTTGCAACAGCAGATCAAAATGTAACATACGCTTATCCTGCAACACAGGCCTCTGCTAACCGCGCTCTTAAATCTTGCAGCGGAAGTACAATTACGGTTTATACGAGTGGGTATTCTAATTTTGCCGGGCAATTAACACCAAGCGGAAACGGAAGTGTTATCGGGATCATGAGTTTGTATTCAGGAAAAACAGAATTGACTTTGAGAAAACATACTGAAGTAAATTTGACAGGACCTTTATGTTCTTCAAGCAGTACTTCCTCTACAACATATATTTCAAAAAATTTCGATGATAACAGTTTGATCACCGGTGGTTGGGATACAGTTATGGTAATTGGAACATTAAAATGGAGCACCTCTACATTTTCAACTACACCAACACCTTTTGCAAAAGTAAGTGGTTATTCAGCGGGAAATAAGAACACAGAGATCTGGTTAATTTCTCCGGCGATCGATCTTTCAGCGGCAACAAATCCTAACCTATATTTTAAAACAGCAGCGGCTACTTTTGCCGGAAATCCATTAGAAATAGTAGTGTCAACTAATTATACAAGCGGTATGCCAAGTTCGGCTACCTGGGTAAACTTAAGCGCGGCTCTTTCGCCAACAACTACAAGTTATGCCTGGACACCTTCCGGAACCGTTTCTTTAAGTGCTTATAAAACAGCTAATACACGAATTGCCTTTAAGTACACCAGTACCACGGCAGCAGCTGCAACTTACGAACTGGACGATATAATTGTTCAGGAAAACTAGAAATTATGCTAAAATACCACCTAAAAGGCTCTTAATCAGGGCCTTTTTGTTTTTTTTGGACATTGCTTTTTTTTAGCAAAACAGGTTACCTATCGACTTTTTTGGTATTAATAGTTACATTAACTAACCAAAAAAATTTTAAGATGAAAAAAGTAAAAATATTTATTGCAGCTCTTGCAATGTCATTATCGCTTGTAAACTTATCGTCATGCGGCGACAAAGAAAAAGAACCAAATCCATTAGCAGATAGTTTAGGTGGCGTAAACAGTCAGTTAAGCGGAACTGTTGAACAGCAAAAAGCAGCGATCCAGGAATTCGTAACTTCTTTTAACGAGATCCAGGAAAACTTAAATACAATTAAGGAAAAGGAAAAAATTGTAACCAACTCAGCAAAAAGCGTAGATGTAAAAAATAAAGAAGATCAGATCAAAGAAGACCTACAGGCAATTTATGACCTCTTAGGAAAAAATAAGAATCGTATTAACTCTTTAAGCAAAAAATTAAAGAACAGTAAGGTTAAGATCGAAGGTTTAGAAGCAATGATCGCGAGCTTAGAAGCGCAGTTAGTTGATAAAGACAACACCATCGCTGAATTGAAATCAACTGTAGAAGCACTGAATATTGAGTTAAGCAATTTAAATACCAACTACCAGGAAATGGAGCAGGAAACCGAAGTTAAAACTGAAAAATTAAATTCAGCTTTTTATGCTATCGGAACAAGCAAAGAATTAAAAGAAAAAGGTGTTATCACTAAAGAAGGTGGTTTCATTGGTTTAGGTAAATCTACAAAAGTAAAAGATGACTTTAATAAAGATTATTTTACAAAAGTGGATATTACAAAAAACACTACCATTAGCATTGGTGCTAAAAAAGCAAAAATATTAACTACACACCCAAGCAGTTCTTATAAATTAATTGGTGAGAAAACGGTTGAGAAACTTGAAATTACAAACCCAGAAGAATTCTGGGGAGCTTCAAAATATCTGGTGATCATCATTGATTAATCAATAATTTAATTTTTTTAACGCCCTGTCGCGACGAGTCGTGACGGGGTTTTTGTTTATATACCCTTGTGGTAACAAAAAAAGTATTAATTTTAGTTATCAAAGCCAAACAGTTTTATGACAGTAGACGAAAAAATTCAACTCATCGGGCAAAAAATTGTTTTGCTTTCGAATAACCTCGATAAGTATAAACAAGAATTAGAGAGTTTAAAGTTTCAACTGAATGCACTACAGTCAGAAAAAAATATTTCCGCTAAAACGGCCAGATCGACTGAGCCAGTAATTGAAAAACCGATAGAGCAAACTGTTGTTGAGGAAATAAAAACTCCGCAGCTTGAATTACAAAAGCCGGTAGAAGAAATTGTTCCCGAAATAAAAGAGAATGTAGTTCAGGAAAGCTTTCAAACATTAAATACGCCTCCACAAACTAAGATCAATAAGATCAGTTTTGAAGAGAAGGTTGGCTCCAAATGGTTAAGCATTGTAGGTATCATAACACTTGTTCTTGGTATTGCCATTGGTGTTAAGTATGCCATTGACGAAGATCTGATAAACGAAACCACACGATTGGTATTAGGTTATTTAGCAGGCGCCATAATTTTAGGATGTGCGGTTATTTACAAAAAGAAATACGAACTCTTCAGTGCCATATTATTAAGTGGTGCCATGGCAGTCATGTATTTTACCACGTTTGTGGGTTATTCTTTCTACCATTTTTATACAGCGCCGGTGGCTTTTTTGATTATGACCATCTTTACCGGTTTTACGGTTTACGCGGCACACATTTATAACAAAGAGATCATTGCTCTCATTGGTTTGGTTGGCGGTTATGCCGTGCCACCCTTGTTAAGTACCGGCAGTGGTGAGGTTGAATACATGTTTGGCTTCATGCTTATTTTAAATTCAGGAATTTTGGTTTTGTCTTTTATTAAATACTGGCGTTTTGTAAATCATGTGGCCTATGCATTAACCTGGTTAATTTTTGCCTCGTGGATGGCAGCATCTTATAATGCTGAGACCTATTTGAATCGCACCATGTTTTTCGCTACTGCTTTTTATCTGATCTTTTATGCTTCCTTCATTTCGTATAAGATCATCAGGAATAAAACTTTTAGTCCATGGGATGTAATTTTAGTTCTAACCAATAGTTTCATTTATTTCGGAATAGGTTACAATGCGCTTAATGACGCTGATCACGAAAAATATCAGGGATTGTTCTGTGTATTGAATGCCATGTTCCATTTAGGATTTGCTTTGTATTGCAAGAAAAAGAACATTGGCGACAAAACCTTGTTCCATTTTATTATTGCCATGATCATTACTTTTTTAACCATTGCCATACCGGTGCAATTGGATGGAAATTATGTAACCTTTACCTGGTTAAGTGAGATCATTATTTTATTGTGGATGGCCAATAAGTTTGGAGAAGACACCTACAAAAAATTGGGTTACGGTATTTCAGTACTTGCCTTTTGCAGTTTAATTCACGACTGGACCGATTACATGGATATTATGCGATACGCCAATAACTATGGATTTAAACCCTTAATGAATCAGTATTTTTTAACCGGATTGTTTGGTATTGCGGCGTATTTTGGAGCATGGAAACTCAATAAAAATTTTGTTTCAGATTCAGTAAGTAAAATTGCCAATGTTTCTTTTTTGGTGCTTTTCATCATGGTGGCCTATGTAACTTTTGCGAACGAGATCGTTCTGTATTTTGATATTCAATATTATAATTCAGAAACTACTAAGGCCGGAGATTATGGTTACGACTGGAAAGACTATGATTATTCGTGGAGAACCTACAGTTCATTATGGATGTTCATGTATACCTCGGTTTTTGTTACGGTTTTGGGATTACTGAATCTTGTTAAACTCAAAAATGTTTTATTGGCCTGGATAGGATGGGGTGTTACTTTGCTTGCATTTTTTATAAACATAAGCGCGGGTTTTGTAATGCTGAATGACCTTATGAATTCAGCTGTTTATTATGATGTAAGCAATGATCTTACCACCTGGAATTATAATTTCAGATATGTATTTCTTCCTTTCGTGGCGCTCTTAATAGGCATGATCTATAAGTACAGGAACACTGAACTCCTTCCAAAATTGAAGAAGATCAACACCTGGTTGTTCCATATTTGCATATTGATCGTGCTTAGCAACGAGTTGTATCATCTCTTAACTGTAACACATCTGGATGATTATGTGCGTTTCGAAAAAGTTGCAAGACGAATGGGATTCACTATTTTATGGGGATTATATTCCATGTTCCTGATCATTTACGGTATCATCAGAAAGAATAAACTCCTGCGCATTATTTCACTTTGTTTGTTCGGGCTAACGATTGTGAAACTGGCGATTGACGCTTTAAGCATGAGTAGAGGCTACCAATTGATCGTATTTATTTCGATCGGAATTATTTTATTGATCGTATCATTCATGTATCAAAAATTCAAACCACTTTTATTTGGTGAAGAAGGTGAAAAGAAAACCGAAACCTTAAATTCTAATCCTGAAAATTAATATGCGATCGATAAAATTAATCATAGGAGTTTTACTTCCAATGACGGTAAGTGCTCAATTAAGAAGCTATTCCTATTTCAGAGAATTGAAACCGGTAGCTAAGAATGATCTTTATGAGGTAAAGATCGGTTCCGGGATTATAGATCGCGAGGGGCATTATCGTATTTATGAAGTGAATGCCAAAGATACGGTTGAGCTGCCATACATTAAAGAAGACCAGGTATTTTATTCGTATGATAACCGGTATTTTAAAACCGTAAAAATAATAAACGAAAGTTTCGAAAAGGATAAGTGTTCGTACGCAACTCTGGTACTCGATACCAATTTGGTTTACAATTCGGTATACCTGAATACAGCCGGAACCGATTTTTTTAAGGATGTGACCATTGAAGGGAGTGATGATAATAAATCGTGGAAGACCATTATTGAGAACGAGAAAATATTCAATTATTACAAAGGAAACGATGAACATTATTACCGCAACAAAATAGCTTTCAAAGATATTTCTTACAAATACCTTCGTTTAAAATTCGATGATTCAAAGTCGCTAAAAATTGCTCTTGAGGGTGCGTACATTCCAATTGATAAGCAGTACAATATTACTACCGGTGAACTGATCCAGGGAACACTGAAAAGAACTGAAGACGCCAAGAACAAGAAGACCATTTTAGAGTATACTCTTGGGCGTAAATACCTCATTACAATTTTGAATTTTTCGATAAAGCACAGCACTCCTAACTATAAAAGAACGTATAACGTAAGTTTGCTGGATAACACCCGTACCAAGGAAAATTGGGTGTATTTTGGAGACGGACTTTTGCATTCCAATACCGATAACAATCTTATTTTGAATAATTATTCGCTCAACGATGGTGCTTTTAAAACCGATAAAATAAAAATAACGATCGATAATCTGGATGATGTTCCTTTAAAAGAATTAAACATCAAAGTTTACACTCACGATGAAAAGATAAAATTGAGACTGGAGACCGGTAAAAAATACGTTATAGCTTATGGGAAATCGAAAGATACAGAACCGCAATACGATATGGAAAATTTCAAAAATTCCATTCCCTTTCATTTGCCTCAGGTTGAACTCGGAACTGAAAACATCATTCCACAAGCCCCAACTGTTGTAATTGAACCGCTAATTAGCAACCAAAAGTGGATCTGGGTCGCCCTTATTGCCTGCATTTCCATTATTGGCTTGTTTACCATTAAGCTCCTGAAGCCTGGTCAGGGCGGGGAATAGGCCGATTTTGGCGTTCTAAGCTTTCTTTTGTATATTTGGTTTACATAAAACCAATCTATGAAGAAATTATTTTTACCCTTAGTATTTATACTGTGCGCATTCGCAAGTTCTGCACAAACGCTTTATTATAAAGACGTAGCTCCGATCTTTTATTCACGTTGCACCAGTTGCCACAACCCGAACGTAAATGGCATCTCTTTCTTGAATTATACTTCAACAAAAACAATGACCACTCAGATCAAGTACGATCTTAATATTGACCGCATGCCGCCTTGGCCTCCGGACACAAATTATGTGCGTTATGTGAACGAACATAGAATTATGCCCTCTGAAAAAACTGCTATTTTAAACTGGATCACTCAGGGTTGCCAAAAAGGTGATACTACTCAGGCTCCTTTTCAACCTATTTATCAGCAATACCAGTTAGCAGGTACAGCCAGCGCGGTGTTTCAGATACCAACGTATACAAGTTCAGCAAGTGCGAGTGATAGTTATATCTGCGTTTCTCTTCCAATGAATTTAACGCAAGACAGAATATTACGTGCATTCGAGATCATTCCGGGCAATCCTAAAATTGTACATCATGTGGTGGTGAATATTGATACTACCGGAACAGCTAATTCTGATTTTTCGGGCGGTTGCTATTCAGAGCCGGGCCAGTATAGTATTGGTGCATGGGCTCCGGGAAGCTCTCCAACTATTTTTCCGGGCCAGGGTGGTGCGCCGGTAAAAATGGGTATCAGATTAAAAGCAGGTTCAAAGATCGTAATGCAGGTGCATTATCCTGTAGGTTCTTTAGGCCAAATAGATAGCACTAAGATCCGTTTGTATTATTATCCGGTTGGAACAACAGGTGTTCGTAATGTTTATGTATATACACCTTTGCAATACTGGAACTTCAGCGCTACCGCAATTCCTGCCGGAACCGTAAAAACCTTTACTGCAAATGAAGCGGCTTATAGTTATTCAAGAACGGTTGTCGCCACTTTCCCACATGCGCATAAAGTTGGCAAGAGTATTGTAAACTTTGCTTATTTATCCCCTGATACCATTCCTATTGTAAGAGTGAATGACTGGAAATTTGACTTCCAGGGTTTTTATCCTTTAAAAACGATGAGAATCGTTCCTCCGGGGTATAAATTATTTTCACGTCACGTTTACGATAATACCACTGCGCACGTTGCCTCTCCGGTTAACACAGCTTTTGGTTTCAATACTACCAATGAAATGTTGTTCGATGGTATTATGGTTATGGTTGCTCAACCGGGTGATGAATCGCTGGATATGCAAGCTTTATATGCAGCCGATTCTTTGTTGCAGCCGGCGAAAACCATAGGTATCAATGAGCTGGCTCCTTTCGAGCCTTCGTTAAATGCTTATGCTTTTCCTAATCCTTTCAGCAATTCGGTAAGAATTGGTTATTCGTTGAATCACCAAGCTAAAGTAAGTATTGAAATTTATTCCATTTACGGAACTTTAGTGAAAACTGTTTTCAATAATATTGAAGAACCAGGAGTTCACGAATTAAACTGGGATGGTAGGAACGATACGGGAATTCAGCTTCCGGCCGGAACTTATATATATATGGTTCGTACAGGAAGCAGAGAAAGTCATGGTAAGCTAACGTTGGTGCCTTCTAAAAATTAAATCGTAAAATTGTAAAAACCCTGTTGGTATTGAACCGACAGGGTTTTTTGTTCTCTAATATTTTTAAAGATCAATTGATCGTAAATCAAAATTATGACAACTCCATTTAAGCATCATGCAGAGTCGAATGTTATCATTTCAGAATTAATGCTTCCATCGCATTCTAATTTTGGAGGAAAGATCCATGGCGGTTATATTTTGTCGCTGATGGATCAGATCGCTTTTGCTTGTGCCTCTAAGCATTCGGGTAATTATTGTGTTACTGCTTCGGTTGACACAGTTGATTTTTTGAATCCCATTGAGATCGGCGAATTGGTAACCATGAAAGCTTCGGTGAATTATGTTGGAACCAGTTCTATGGTAATTGGAATCAGAGTTGATTCGGAAAATATTTTAACGCGTGCCACTAAACATTGTAACTCGTCTTTTTTTACCATGGTAGCAAAAGATAAGAAGGGTAAAAATGTAAAAGTACCCGGATTAATTTTGGAAACTGAAGATGACATTCGACGCTTCATAAAATGCTCTAAGCAAAAGGAACATTTGCGTGCAATTAATAAAGACTTTAAAGAGAAGGATTTTTACGATGCCGATTCTCTCGAAGAATTGAAGAATGCCAATGTGAAGATCATTTGTGAGATGTAGTTCATATACCAGATCATTGATGAAAGTAAAGAAAAATATCCAAAGTAGCTTAATGTTAGTATTTCTGATCTTTTTTTCGTTAATTGTAAAATCTCAAGAGTTAAAGAAGCAATTGCAAAATAAAATTTGGTTTGGCAATGAGATCTTTTATTTCAACAAACCTTTTTCATTGACATCTGATTCAATATCATATGCCGATTGGAAAGCAAAATTGCCTTCAACCGGAAAACTTTATGTAATAAGAACATTAGTTGAGTCAACTATTGATTCGGATGGAGCTGAGAAGCCTGTAGGATTTCGTTTCATTGATTCCGCGAGCACCTATCAGTTTCATTTAAATAGAATTAAGATAGATAATTCTACTCCGGCAAGGGAAGGACAAAAGGCAATTTCAAGAATTTTTTACTATCGAGTGGAGGAATTACCTAATAAAAATGGTTACCAGTTCAATCCGATAAGAGAAGAAGATTTTTAGATCTTGTGAGCCTTAATTGTTAAGTATTAAACCCTTACGCCGATCACCAACATGTCGTCGATCTGCTGATGCTGGCCTTTCCAGGCAGTCATTTCATTATCAAGGCTTATGAGCTGTTCCGGCATTTTCTGACCCTGAATTTTTAGTAAGAAGTTTTCAAAATTACTATCGAGATACTTTTCATCTTCTGCTCCTCCAAACTGATCGCAATAGCCATCTGTAAAAATGTAGAAAGTATCTTTAGCCTGTAACTGAATACTTTCTTTTTCAAACTTCAGTTCTTTTTTGGTTACCAATCCTAAAGGATGTTTTCCAACCTTGTGTTTTTTGATCTCGCCGCTCCTTATTAAAATTAAAGGCCGGCCGGTTGAAGAAAATTCCAGTTCATTACCATTAAGCACACATAAAGTAATATCCATTCCATCCACGGTATCGCTTTCCTGTTCTCCTTTTTTCAAAGCTAAAACCAAGCCTTCGTGCACCATGGATAAGATCTTTGCCGGATCAGTAACGCCTTGGCTTTTCACAATATCGTTCAATAAATTATTTCCGATCAAACTCATAAAGGCGCCAGGAACACCATGGCCCGTGCAGTCTACAGCTGCCAAAAATATCTTGTCGTTTCGTTTAGTGAACCAATAAAAATCGCCGCTAACAATATCTTTAGGTTTAAAAAATATGAAAGCTTCCGGGATCAGATCATTGAGTCGTTCTTTTATGGGAAGAATGGCTTCCTGAATTCTTTTGGCATAACGAATGGAAGAGGTAATGTTATGATTTTTCTTTTCAATGAGTTTGTTTTGCTCATCCACTAATTCTTTTTCTTCTCTCAACTCAGCCGTTTTAATATATACCTGTTCTTCTAAAAAATTCTGAACCCTGCGTAAACGATTGATCCTGTTTTTAAAAAATAGTGTTACCGAAACGATCAGAAAGGCAAGTGCTGAGATCCTGAACCACCAGGTTTTCCAAAAGGGCGGAACTATGGTAAGGTGAATGGTGATCCCTGATTCATTCCAAACGCCATCACTATTGCAGGCACGCACTTTAAAATTATATTGACCCGGATCCAAATTGGTATAATTCACAAAACGCCTGTTACCGGGTTTTACCCAGTCTTTGTCGAAACCTTCGAGTTTATAGGTATAAAGATTTTTTTCCGGAAGCGTAAAATCCAAAGCGGCAAATTCAAAGGAGATAACATTCTCATCATGCTTTAATGTAATGTCAGTAATATCGTAAGGTTGCTTGTCGCGAATAATATCTACACCAAATATTTTGATGCTGGTGATCACAATTGGCGGTGGCACTTTGTTTTCTCCTAAGCTGTCTGGAAAAAAGCGATTAAATCCATCAGGACCGCCAAAAAATAATTCACCGTTTGCACTGCGGTAGTATGCACCGGTGTTGAATTCATTGTTTTGCAAACCGTCTAGCTTGTCAAAGTTCCTGAACTGCATGGTTTTTTTATTGAAGCGCGATATCCCGTTATTGGTGCTGATCCAAAGGTTATCTTTATTATCTCCTAAAACACCATATATATAAGAGTTGGCGAGCCCGCTCTCTTCATTGAAGCGCGAAAAAGTTTCGTTAGTGATATTGAATTTATTAAGCCCGTTGCTTGTTCCGATCCAGAAGGTACCATCCGCATCGATCCAAAATGAGCGAACCGATTTGTTACTGATACTTCCTTTATTTCCTTTTTCAGGAAAGAATTGTTTAAAAAAGATAGGGTTGTGTTTTTCGTCAAGAGTAAGTTTGTTTAAACCATTATCAGTTCCAACCCAAAGTGTGTTTTCGGTTTCGCGAATGGTCCATACGGTATTATTACTGATCGAATTTTTGTTTCCTGCATCGTGAAGGTAACGCGTAAAGCTTCCCGAATTCCGGTCTAATTTATTTAAGCCGCCTTCGGTACCGATCCACAGATTGCCTTTGCTATCCTCAAAAATGCTTCTTACTGTATTGTCGCTAATACTTTCTGAATTTGATTTACTCGAAACATAGCGTTTGAATTCTTTTGTAATGAGATCGTAACTGTATAAGCCTATACTTGTACCTATCCAAAGCGTTCCGTTCTTATCTTCATTAATGCACCAAATGATATCCGGGTTAAAAAGAGAATTTTTTATTTGTTCAAACTCTTGGGTTTCTGCGTTCCAGCGATTGAGCCCGCCATCAAGTGTTCCTACCCAAAGTGTTTTTTTGCTGTCAACAAAAAAGGAGCGAATGTTATTTTTAGAAAGCTTAGTTGGATTTCCGTTCTGTGTTTGACATAATTGAAATTTGTTTGATTTTAAATTCACCTTGTTTAGTCCGCCAACAATGGTGCCTATCCATAGGTTGCCTGAACGGTCTTCGCAAATGCCACAAAGAAGATCAGCGCTCAAAGTAATTGGATTTCCTGCTTCCCAAATATGCGAAATGTATTCTCCTGTTTTTTGATTTAATATCTTTAAACCTTTATCGGTGGCAAGCCAGAGCAAATTATCCTTGTCTTCATAAATGGCCCGAACAGCATTATCTCCGTATGTATTCAAATACGAGTATACCTGATTCGACATGGTATCAATTTTCGAGGAGAAGCGCATAGTACTGAAACAATTATCGGCAGGAATGAATTTACTTAGTCCGTTATTTGTACCAATGTACATGCTGCCATCTTTTGTTTCGTGTAGCGACATCACAATGTCTCCGCTAAGGGATCTTGAATCAACCAGGCAGTTCTTGAAATTGACGAATTCCCTGATGTTGCCTTTTTCATCAAGTATAGCCTTGCTTAGGCCTTTGGCAGTGCCTATCCAAAGGATACCGTACTTGTCTTGTGTTATGCTGAGAACATCATTATTGCACAAACTCTTTTCGTTCTTTTCATCATGAAAATAAGATGTGATCTGATTGGTTTTTATATCAATTTTATCTAAACCGCTTTCAGTTCCTACCCAGATGTTCCCAATTTTATCTTCGTAAACAGACCAAACCCTGTTGTTGCTGATGCAGTTCTTTGCACCGGATATATTTTGATAACGCTTAAACTTACCTGTATTAATATCAAGCCTATTCAAACCTCCGGCATAAGTGCCAACCCAGATCACATTACCTTTTCCTTTATATAAATAGGAGATGGTGTTATCTGAAACGGAACAGGAATCATTAAAATTATTTTTGTATGCGGTAAATTTATAACCATCATATCGCTGAAGTCCGTCGATAGTAGCGATCCATAAAAAGCCGTGATCATCCTGAACAATGGAGAATGCTGTGGTAACGGTTAATCCCTGATCAACACCAAATCGTTGAAATTTAAGATGTGCATGCTGTTGTTGAGCGAAGACAGAGAAACAACAAAATACTCCAAAAAATAAAAGAAGAAAGAACTGTATTTTGGAATGGCTTTTCATTTTTTTCTTGAATCAAAAGCCATGATAAGAAAAAGGAACATCAAAAAGTTCGGCAAATTCTTCACCGGCTTCAAGCATATCGGTGTCGCCGTTCTTATAGAACCATTCAATTTCTACTTTGCCGTTTCGATCCTTGATGCTGCTGAGTTTAGTCAGGATATCAAAAATGGGCTTGTAAGAAGAGGAGTTGAAATATTTTAATTTGAAAGTAAATGAGGTCTCGGGATTTGGATCGGCAGCATAAAGATCCATCCAAGCCAGTACAGGACCATAAAACTCTTTTGTGTCTTCAGGATAGGATTTTCCTGAAACTTCAAAATGATGATTCTTGGAATCTAAGATAATGCAGGGAGTATCAACAGTAGCTTCGATCTTCAAAGGCGTCATGATCTTAATTATTTACTGTTTAAAATAGTAATATCGAGCGAATAAAAAGATAAGCCCCCTTCTAAGTTTTTGAATTGGTAGCCAAAGCCATCGCTTTTGCGGCCAATGCTGATAAGGCCTAAACCGGCACCGGATTTTTCGGTGAGTTCGGTTTCGTTCAATACTTTTTTATGCAGGATCTTGAGATCTTCTTTATTGAGCGATAAAACTTTGTCTAATTTTTCTTTTAAAGAAGCAACTTCATTGTTCATTACAAAGTTGCCTGTTTTTAAAACATAGTTACCGTCTTTCATGCATACAATTACAATACCCGGTTTAAGGTCGTTGCTGTCGTTTGTAGGAGCACCATATTTACGAATGTTTTGCATGCACTCAACGAGCACAGAAAATACACGTGCACGAACCATGGTGGAACTGCTTTGTACATCTGGACCATTTTCAGTTAACAGTAAAATGGCGTTAACCAGATCCTGATTAAAATCGCCCTGAAAACATAAAATAATATTTTCTTTTTCGCATTCCTTTAACCAGTTGTAAAGAAATATAGATTTTTCATGTGCTTCCTCCATAATTGACGCCCTTAAATTGACTACTAAAAATACACTTTATTTGTGAATTCGCAAATTTGCCCTGGAGATGTTAACTGGCCTCATATTTAGAGGCTAGTTCGACAAGCTCATTGTAACAGAACGCAGAGTTAGAAGGATTAAAGGTATTTGCACAGATAAGTGCAGTGACATTGATAAATAAAGAATCGAAGACCTTTTTAAAGCTATGGTCCATTAAAAACTATCATAACTCCATTAAGTAAGAAATAAAGATCCTTTTAAATCCTCCTTATACTTTTAGATCTGTGTTCCATAAAATTATAACAAGTCCATTTTATAAAGCTGATACTTTACACCAAAAATAGGATCAATGTTTTTATGAAGGGTGAAACCGGCTTTTAAATAAATGCGAATGGCATTGGCCATAATTTCGGGAGAAGTGTGCAAGGCAATTGTTTTTTCGCCATTATGTTTGGCTGCTTCAATGCAAAGCTGAGTAAGTTTGTTGGCAATACCGCGACCGTTATATTCAGGGTTTACACCGAGCATTCGTATTACACACCAATCGGCCTCATAAATGTGATTTGGATTTCCGCTGGGCATTAAAAAAGCCATTCCAACTATTTTGTGGTCACATTCTGCTACAAAGGAATTGGCTTTGGAAAGTAATCCTAGGTAAAGTTCTGTTTTACTAAGATTCGTTTCCATGATCTTCCAGTTATCCGGTGTTAAAATGGTTTTAAAAATTCCGTATGAAAGAAGTCCTAGTTCTTTTAAGATGTCAACGTCAGCAATTTTGGCGTTGCGATATGAAATATTTTCTTGCTCGTCTATAAAAAAATTATTGCCCCTTAATTTTCTGAATGATCGCATCGAGTTGCGCCATATCTTTACAAAGCACTTCGCGGGCTTTAGAGCCCTCAAACTGACCAATTATCCCTGCAGCTTCCAGCTGATCAACAATGCGGCCTGCGCGGTTGTAGCCCAATTTTAATTTGCGTTGCAGGAACGAAGCGCTGCCTTGCTGAAACTGTACAACCAGTTTAGCGGCATCTTCAAACATTTTATCGCGTTCGCTTAGATCAACATCATCTTTTGCATCGCCGCCATCTTCGCCAACATATTCAGGCAATAAAAACGCACTAGGGTAGGCGCGTTGTGAGCCAATAAAGTCTGTAATTTTTTCTACTTCAGGTGTATCTACAAACGCACACTGAATACGGATAAGATCGTTACCGGTACTTAATAGCATATCACCACGGCCAATTAATTGTTCGGCTCCGCCACTATCTATAATGGTGCGTGAATCTATTTTGCTTGTTACTCTAAACGCAATACGCGCAGGGAAGTTAGCTTTTATGGTTCCAGTAATAATGTTAACTGATGGTCTTTGTGTTGCTATGATCAAATGTATTCCAATGGCACGTGCTAACTGCGCCAAACGGGCAATTGGCGTTTCCACTTCTTTACCGGCTGTCATAATGAGATCTGCAAACTCATCCACCACTAAAATAATGTATGGTAAATATTTATGTCCGTCGTTAGGGTTTAATTTACGTTGTGTGAATTTTGCATTGTACTCTTTAATGTTTCTCACCTGTGCATCTTGCAATAAGGCGTAACGATTATCCATTTCAATACACAAAGAATTCAGAGTGTGAATTACTTTTGTATTGTCGGTTATTATCGCATCTTCAGAATTTGGAAGTTTCGCTAAGAAATGTCTTTCAATTTTTTTGAAAAGTGTTAACTCTACTTTTTTAGGATCTACCAAAACAAATTTAATTTGTGCAGGATGTTTTTTGTAAAGTAAAGAAACCAAAACAGCGTTCAATCCAACCGATTTACCTTGCCCTGTAGCACCGGCCATTAACAAGTGCGGCATTTTGGCAAGATCGGCAATGAATATTTCGTTGCTGATGGTTTTTCCTAAAGCGATAGGAAGATCGTAAGTGGAATTATTGAACTTTTCGGAAGCTAAAATATTACGCATCGGTACCATTTCCGGTGTTTGATTTGGAACTTCAATGCCAATGGTGCCTTTACCCGGAATAGGTGCAATGATACGGATACCAAGCGCTGCCAAACTCAAGGCAATGTCATCTTCAAGATTCTTGATCTTAGAGATACGCACACCGGCTGCAGGAACAATTTCGTATAATGTAACGGTTGGTCCAACTGTTGCCATGATCTTATCAATTTCGATCCCGTAATTTTTAAGTGTAGCAATAATTCGGTCTTTGTTGGCTACTAATTCTTCCTGATTTACTTTACCATGTGTTACACCGTAATCAATAAGTAAGTCGTAGGTTGGGAATTTATAATGCCCCAGATCTAAAGTCGGATCATATTCTCCAAACTCTTCAACCAGTTGTGCCGCTTTATTCTCTTCTTCTAAGACCGGTTCGGTAGTTTGAATATTAGCGATCGAAAATTCGGGTCCGTTCGTGTTTTCAATCACAGGAGTTTCGTTCGCAAGGGCGAGATCAATTTTTTCTTCGGCTTTAACTTCCGTAACGGGTTCTTCCGGTTTTACTTCAGCGAATAAATTATCGATACGTTCTTTAATTTCAAAATCCAAAAGCGCTTTTTCTTCTTCTTCGGTTAATTCGGGTTCTTTGGTTTCGTTGTAAGAAGCGTTGAATTCAACAAGAGGTTCAATGATCTTATTTTCGGCAACAGGTTCTTGAATTTCTTCTTCTTCATTTTCCTGCACAGGAATTATTTTTCGTTCCGGTAATCTGAACGACATGTTGACGCTTAATACTAAAAAGGTAAGCATGGAGAAGCCCAGAAGAGCCAGTAACCCTATTGTTCCAACATAGTTACTAATCTGTGCGTTTAAAATATAACCAAAACCGCCACCTAAGAAAAACAGTTTGTCATGAAAAATAAATGCCAAAACCAACGACGACCACACCATAATAAAAAGCCATTTAGCATTGAAGGCCTGTGGTTTGATGAAGGATCTGTTCAGTAATTTTTGCAAGCCATACATTGCTAAAACCGGCACCAGAATGAATGAAGAAACACCAAACCATTTGTGCATGAATTGATGTGAGATCAATGCACCTAATTTGCCTAGCCAGTTATTTACTTTAACATCCGGTAAAAATAATTCGGAGAGTGGTCCCATAACTTTATCCTGATCCACATCCCAGCTAAAAAAGAAAGAGGTGAAGGCGATGGCAAGATAAGAGGCGCTAAGCATTAGGCACAGACCTATTATTTTTTGAGTGCGTTCGTTCTGATAGATTGTAACTATTTGTTCAACACGTTGACGGATTGAAATTTTTTCTGCTTTCTCCACTTTTTCTGCCTTTTCCTTTTTCACTTTCTTCACTTTTTTTTCTTCCACTTCTTCTGTCTCTTCTCCTGAGCTTGTCGAAGGGTCTTCAGGATCTTGAATTTCTTCAACCACTTCTCTTGGTTTGTTTTTTCTGCGCGGCATTACTCCCTCGTTGGAAGCTACTTCGGCCGGCTTTCTTTTGAGTTTAGTAAGTTTGGGTTCTTCAATTTCCTGAATGGGTGTTTCATCCTCAGCATTGTTTGCAATTTCGAGGGGAATATCTTTGAATTTGTTTTTCTTTTCCGAAGCCATAATCCTATAAAGATAGCTTTTGCAAAGGGGGGCCTTATAAGGGCAAAAACAAAGTTTTAAACCTGCAATTGTTGATGGAAACAGTCTTTTTACCCTTAGTCGACAGGGCATAATCCCTATAAAGTAGTATTTCAAAAGAGCTGTTTACGCCTTATATTTGATAGATTTACAATAGCTTTAAGAGCATATTAGCATGGATCTACACTTTATAACGCCCAAAACCCTTAGTGGTTACTCAAAAGCAATGTTTATTGCCTTACTGTTCTTTGTCTTTTTTAATACAGATAGAGCTCAAAACAAGGCAGATAGTTTAATAAAACTTGCGGATGCCTCGGTCAACGATTCGCTGAAAGTAAAATGGATGAATGATGCGGTTTGGGAACTGATGTTCGGCGAAAAAGAAAACTCATTGAAGTTGGCGAAGAAAGCCTTAAAAATTGCAGAACGCACAACGAATCCTTATTCGCTGAGCGATTGTTACAATACCCTTGGCGTGTATTATTATCTTAATGCCGATTTCAAAACTTCCATACAGTATCATCAAAGTGCCATGGAGGTGAGAACAAAACTGAACGACATAAAAGGTTTGATCAGCACTTACAATAATCTTGGCAGCGCTTTAAAGGAATTGGGTGATAAGAATGAAGTGGACTATTATTTTATGGCCTTGAAGATCGCTGAAAGCAAAAGAGACACCATTGCCCAATGCAGTATTTTGAATAACATTGCCGATGCCTTTAACCGGCAAGAGCAATATGCCAAAGCAGAGAAGTATCATTTGATAGCGCTTGGACTTCGTGAAATTCTGGGTGATGCAAAAGGACTTATTGCCACTTATATTAATCTGGGAACAGTTAAGCAGCATACAAAAGCATATAAGGAATCGAATCAGTATTATCAGAAAGCAAAAGAACTTCTTGATACTTATCCCGATGATTATCTGAAAGCAAAATATTTTGCGAATCTCGGGTCACTTCGCAAAGACGAAAATAAATTAAACGAAGCGATACACTTTATCAGTGAATCCATAAAGATCAATGAAAAGATCAGAAGTGCGAACAGTAATCTTGTAAATTTTGTGAATCTTGGCGCACTTTATCATCAGCAAAGAGATCTGAAAAGATCAAATGAGGCATATCAGAAAGCTCACGAATTATCGCTTCAGCTGGGAAACAAGCAATGGCAGAGGCAGTCGCTGGAAGGTTTGTCAAATACTTATGCCGAACTGAATAATTACGAGAGGGCTTTTGACGCACGCTTAAAATACGATGCTTTGAACGACAGCTTGCGAGGCAAAGAGGTAAATAAATTATTTGCCGAATCGGAAGCAAAATACAGCAGTGAAAAGAAAGATGCAGAAATAAAATTACTGGACGAAAAAAATAAAAATTCCGAGCTGCAGATCAGACAAAGAACACTTATCATTTTGGGATTGGTTATTCTTATTTTACTGGTATTTATAATCGGGTATTTTGTGCGGAGTAAGAATGTGATCCGTCAAAAACTGGAAACAGAACGCATTATTAGCGAAACAGAAGAAAATGAACGTATTCGGATCGCTAAAGACATTCATGACGAATTGGGTTCGGGTTTATCGAAAATTAAATTTTTGGCAGAGCTTGCCAACTCTAACAATCAGGGAAAAGCAAGTGCCATTAATTCCATTTCGGAGACATCGAAGCATCTTGTAGAGAATATGCGTGATCTGATCTGGGCCATGAATCCGGATAATACCACCATGGATAATTTGGTTGCGAGAATAAGAGAATACGCAAGCGATTATCTGGAAGAATTTTCGATCGAACTGAGTATCGATTTTCCGGAGGAGATAAAACAATTAGATATTACCAAAGAAGCCAGTCGCAATATTTTAATGATCGTTAAGGAGTCGTTACAGAATATCATCAAGCATGCAAAGGCAGATAAGATCAGTTTGAAATTGCAGTTGAATACCGAATTCAAATTTCAGATCGAAGATAATGGTGAGGGTTTTGATGCCAGGAAAGAAAGTAATGGTAACGGTCTTAAGAACATGATGAACCGAATGAAGATCATTAATGGTGAAATTAAAATTGCTTCGTTACCCGGTAAGGGAAGCAGAATTGAAATGCAAGTGCCTTTAAAGAGCATAGAAAAACTCAAAATACTACTTTAATGGTAGATTTAAATTTAACTTTGTGATTAACTTCGCAATATGACAATAAAGGTAGGTATCATTGAAGACGAAAAAGAGATAAGGGAGAACCTTGTAAAACTCATCAATGGAAGTGAGGGATTCACATGTTGCCAAGTTTATTCAAATGCTGAAGATGCCATTAAGGATATTCCGGGCGCGGGATTGGATGTTGTGCTCACTGACATCAATCTTCCTGCAAAATCCGGTATTGATTGTGTGATCGAGTTGAAACCTAAATGTCTAAACACCAATTTTTTGATCTGTACTTCGTTTGAAGATACTGAGACTGTTTTTAAGGCATTGAAAGCAGGGGCAACAGGCTATCTGATAAAAACCACTCAACCTTCTAAATTGCTTGATTCCATTGTTGAAGTTTATAATGGCGGCTCACCCATGAGCAGTCATATTGCGCGTAAGGTAGTGATGTCGTTCAAGGAAACGGAAGTTAATCCTGAACTGGAAAAACTTTCTAATCGCGAAAAGGAAATACTGGACTACCTCTCTAAAGGATTGCGTTATAAAGAAATAGCCGATAGGGTTTTTTTAAGCACCGAAACGGTTCGTACCCATATCCGTAACATCTACGAAAAGTTGCAGGTGAATTCACGCACCGATGCATTAAATAAGGTTTTCAAAAGGTAGTATCAGATTACTACTAAAGTGTTATTGTGTGATGAAGGGATTAAGTTCACCTTTGGATCATAATCTTAAATTTAAAACACTTTATGAAAACAAAAAAGATCTCAATATTCTTAACGGCGGCAATGTTCCTTACAGCCGGCCTTTTGGCTCAAAACTTTACAGAAAAGTCTCAGGAACTTTCTAAAAAAGCCTATAAGGGATATTTCCATTATGCGTATCAGGATCCGCAGACCGGGAACATAGAAGTAACCTATAAATTCAAGAATAAATCAAGTGATGAGACAGGAGCTTATGAAACTTACTATTTCGATAAGAATCTGGCCTTCATAAAACAGGAAGAAAGTTCGGTATTAAAATCGGATATCGCCGATAAACCCGATTATACTGCAAGTATGGTGTATGCTACCGTTGGAGGCTGCAGCTCGTTCAGTATTTTGAGCACAAAACTTTATTTAACCAAGCGTACTTATGAATACAAATGGAACAAAGAAAAAAAAGGGTATGTAAGAAAAAGAACGGAAGATATTGAAATTAAACCTGCAAATGATGATAAACGCGCTTACAGCGGATACGCTTCGTTTGATGATTCGGAAACAGGAAAGATCATGGTGCTTACTTCTTCGGAAACAAAGAACGAAGGAAAAGTAAAAAAGGATTTCGTTTTGCTGGAAGTAAAAACAGATCTGTCTACCCGTGAGATCGTTCTTCCTTTGGAATCATCGCAATTGGTATATTGTGCAAGTATCAATAACTCTACAGATACAGAAGATGAAAACGCTTCATCGGCAGAAGGTGATATCAGCAAGAGCGACATGATATTTATTTTTGCTCCTTCTTTTAATAAGAACGGCGGAGTGGATTTTAAAAAATACACTTACATGCGAATTGATAAGAACGGGGTTATCAAAGAAAACCTGAAATTCGACGCGCCATCTGCTAACCTGATCATTTCAGGCTGCGGACAAACCAAAGACGGTGCCATTTATTTATGCGGGAGCTATAACGACCTGGATAAAACATTCGATCAACTTTACAAAGAATATTCACCTTTGGTTAATCCGTGTTATACCGGAGGGTCAAATTACAGAATGGAAACGTATGAAAATAAAACCGAAAAGATCGAGATGGATTATTTCAGCATTTTAAAATTGAACAACGGTAAACTGGAGTGGGTAAAGAACAATCCGATAAAGGATTTTGAGAAAGTATTAAAAACGGCTCCTGATCAGAAAAAGGCTTCCATATACAAAGGAAACCGTTTGAGAATACAGTATTTCAGCATTGCACCAAACGGCGACATCTTTGTTTCAGGGCAGTTAAAAGGCAGGATCATGATCGAAAAAACAAGCACAAGCGCTTATAAGGATGTAATATGTATGCAATTCAGTCCTACCGGAGAAATAAAAGCTCAATATGGCATTAAAACCGAATCGATCGATGATAAAATGAACACCATTTTTCAAATGCCGCAGGTTTTTTATAATGGAACTGATGGACAAACCCTATATTGGAATTTATTGGAACCGATAGCTACAAAAGGTTATGAAACATTTTTTGATGCCTATTATGGCCGTCCAACTTATTATGCGAACTATTACCCATCAATGGTAAAGATAAATACTTCAACCAATCAGATCACAGAATATAAGTCGCTGGGTAAGCGCGAGTTCTTGCTGAACAAAAAATTACCTTATATGTATAATGAAAAAGATAAGAGCATCATTTACATTGGCAAGGATAAAGGAAAGACGCTTTGGCTGGGGAAATACCAGATGAATTAAGTACACGCTTATAAGCGGGCCACATGCAATAAAAAAACAAATTATGAATAAGGCCCGATTATTTTGAGTATCATTTCTTTAAGGCCTCTCTAATAAAAGATCTGAAGTGGAATCCAGAACCCACTGAAAAAAACGGCCTGTCCTACTCAGGAAACAAAGCAGGGGCAAACCTGAACGCCATAAAAATTGGGTATAATTATATAGTAAGTCAATATGAGAACAAAAATTACAATCATTTTAATTGCATTAAATTTAATTTTACTAAAGGGCCATGCACAGGTTTGGTCGGCACTTACCACTGGCATGGGTGGAGCTGTTTTTGCTACCGCAGCATATAACGGCGACCTTTATGTAGGAGGTAGTTTTAATACAGCAGGAGGTGTTAGTGTAAGTAATATTGCAAAATGGAATGGTTCTGCCTGGAGTAGCTTAGGAGCCGGAATAACAGGACAAGTTAAAGCATTAGCAGTTTATAATAATGAACTTTATGTTGGTGGATTTTTTTCGGCAGCGGGGGGGTCTCCTGCAAATAACATTGCAAAATGGAATGGGACAAGCTGGGCAACATTGGGAACCGGACAAAACAGCACGGTAATGTCCTTTGCCGTTTACAACTCAGAACTTTATGTCGGAGGTGCATTTAATAATGGTATAGCAAAATGGAATGGTTCTGCCTGGTCTGCTGTTGGCGCCGGATTCAATAATACTGTTTTTTCATTGGCTGTATATAATTCAGAAATTTACGCTGGAGGCGCTTTTAACAGCGCACCTAATCCAGGTGAATATATTGCAAAATGGAATGGCTCAACCTGGTCACCTGTCTCTACCGGTATGAATCCGGGAGGAATGGTTTATTCATTGGCGACTTACAATTCAGAAATATATGCCGGCGGAAAATTTACAACGGCCGGAGGAACTGCAGCGAATAAAATTGCAAAATGGAATGGCAGCACATGGTCGGCAGTTGGCGGCGGAACAAATGGCGAAGTAGATGCTTTATGTGTTTATAATTCTTCACTGTATGCGGGCGGGCAATTTACTTTGGCCGGTTCAACAGCTGCTAATTATATTGCCGAATGGAATGGAGCGGCCTGGTCGCCACTATTAACAGGAACCAGTTTATTTGTTAACGCATTATGTGTTTATAATACCGACTTGTATGCAGGTGGTTTATTTGCTCAAGCGAATAGTATTACCGTTAATTATATTGCAAAATGGAATAGTGGAACAACCGGGATTAAAGAGAATGAGACGGTGTCGCAGTTATCCGTTTATCCGAATCCGGCCAATAATTTTATCAGCATTCAAAACAACAATTTCGAGAAAGTGGATGTTGAGATATTTGATATGCTTGGAAAAAACGTGAGTGCTAAGAATTCATTGAATCAAGGTGAGATAACCAAAGTGAATGTAAGCAATTACCCTAAAGGAATGTATTTTGTAAACTGCATTGATGAAAACGGGAATCGTTCTGTTTCGAAATTAATTGTTGAATAAAAGGAAACATAACATAATAAAAAAGCCTCTTAATTTTTAAGAGGCTTTTTTTGTTTTATACTTCTTCCTCGGTAAAGGTAATATTATACTCCTCAAGCTCTTTTAATAAAGGCTCGTAAATTTCTTTAACTGTTGGGATTTGAACACCGCTTAATTTGAATTTTCCTGTGAGGAAATTCTTAATGGTAATGGCCAGCGGCAAGCC
>JANYIQ010000257.1 GCA_025362575.1 Bacteroidia bacterium | reverse complement strand
GTAGCGATAAAAATCCAAACAGGTAAGGGATTAAGTTCATTTTCTAAGATCCAGTTGCCGGAAAATTTTGATCTGACCAATTACCCGAATTTTAGTAAACAAGGACGATTTAAAGGAAGGAAGGACCCTCTTATTTATGGGTATAAAATTCAATATTTTTCAGTTCGGGTTATTAAATCGAATAAAAAGATCGTTGATATGGAGCTGAAACCAAACTCACATAAAGTGACATGGGTTGATTTCCATGGACAACATTTTTACGATTATATTACAGATTTTCAAACAAAGGAATTGGAAGTAGGGGATATCATTGAATACATGTACAAGGCAGACGTAGATTGGAACGGCATTCAAAGTGTTGTATATCCTAATGCGATCTATCCTAAATTGGATTATAATTTAAAGATTGTTGCAAAATTTCCTTCTCAGTTTACCA
Source organism: Bacteroidia bacterium (assembly GCA_025362575.1). GTDB lineage: Bacteria > Bacteroidota > Bacteroidia > B-17B0 > Aurantibacillaceae > JAHEYG01. The sequence continues at coordinate 13,776 of JANYIQ010000257.1, read as the reverse complement.
ATGTTAAACAATTGTACAATTTCGGAATTTCCAAGGAAAAAGTGACTCTTACTTCTGAGCACAAAGTAGGCGAAGAAATAGATACTTATGTTTATCATTATGATTTTTTAAAAGGAGTAACTTATCCTAATAATGCTATAGTTGGAGTTACCCTTCCAAATATTACATTAAATCACGGGGCTTACAAACAATTTGCATCAGGGGGAGGCAATATGAAAACCTACATGGTGTATGACAGGTATGTGTGGATGCTGTCGATGGATACCACGGAAAAAATAAGGATCTACGATAAATATCATGCAAACCTCAGGAAATTTATAGCCAAATTCCCGGAAGATAAAACGGACACCACGGGAAATGTTTTTTTCTCGCAGCTTATCGATACCTTAAACGCTATGTACTTTGCAAGTGCAGAAGGGTTGAATTATGGTGAAACTTCTCAGTACTCCATGACTTCCAGTGAGCAGCTCTTGAAAGGAAGATTGGCGGAAGAATTCATTTATAAGAATTACAGTGATTTCTTGGAAGAAAGAGATGTTTTTTTCTACAACTGTACCGTGATTGACAGAAGATATGGCATGGTGAACTCGGATTACAGAAATCATTACATGCTGGAAAGGAATTTAATTGTTCTGCCCGGAAAAAAAGGATTCAAGTATTACATGCCAAGGTATAAAGGAATCAAATATTTGCCGGATGAGCTTCCTTTTTATTTTGAGGGTACAAAGTGCCTTTTGAGCCCTTGTTACAGTTGTGTGAAGAATACAAAAAATGCACAGTTATTATTTCTTACCACTCCCAAAAGCTCCCTCAATGAGAATGTTCGAACCGAAAATGCTTCATTTAAAGTAGTATGTGATTCTTTTAAGGTTAGAGCAAATATCAAAGAGAATATAAGCGGACAATTCTCAACCATTCTCAGGCACTATTATAATAAGGAATTCATAGATTCAACCATACCTGAAAATTACTTTAAAAAATGCTCAGACAAGCCTCATGCTGCCAATATCAAATTGAAGCAGATATCATCGCAGAAGCTTTTTCCTTTTAAAAATTCTTACAATTGTTCTGAGGAAATAAGTCTTGGAAGTAAAAGTATTGTTGATCTTAAAGATTGGTTTTCATTTTTTTGGTCTAAAGAAATGTTTCCTGTTGAGCCTAACCACGATTATTTTATTGATTTTCCTTACACTGACACATATAATTATTTATTTGAATTCGATAAACCAACCGAGATAGTTAATTTGGACGCCCTAAATAAAAAATTAAGTAACGATTATTTTGAAGTGGGGAGCAGTATCGTTAAGCAAGATGAAAGCAAGTATCTTTTAAGCATTCTTATTAAAGTAAAACAAATTATTGTCCCTAAAGCGGATGGAACAAAATTGATCGAGTTCGCGAGCCTCCTTGACGAAGTAAATAATTTTAAATTAGAACTAAAAAATTGAATACAAGACACTATAACATAACCATTAAAGGAAAAGTACAACGTGTAGCCTACAGGTTTACGGCACAGCAAATGGCCATTAAACTTGGTTTAACAGGTTATGTGAAAAATTTGCCCAATGGCGATGTTTACATGGAGCTTGAAGGCCAGGAGGACGATATCGAAAAAATGATCCAATGGTGTTATGGCGGCCCACCAAAGGCAAAGGTTACAGAGGTTGATGCGGTTGAGTCGGAACTCAGGGATTTTAAGAACTTTGAGCTAAAACGACTTTAATAACAAAGCCTTCTTAAAATAACAAAGCCTTCTTAATATTATCTTAACATTACAGGTTTTGGGCGCATTACTCAATGTAAATTTGAGTAATGAACTTTGATTACTTTAACTGGGTTATTTTACCGCTTCTTATTTTTATTTCGCGCCTGGCTGATGTAACCCTGGCAACCCTTCGTCACATTTTTATTTCAAAGGGTTTAAAAAAAATAGTACCCATACTTGGTTTTTTTGAAGTGCTAATTTGGCTAATTGCCATTCGGCAGGTTTTTAATAATTTGAATAATGCCGCCTGTTTTGTGTCGTGGGCCGCAGGTTTTAGCGCCGGAACTTATCTTGGTATCTACATCGAAGAGCGCCTTGCCATTGGCATGCAGGTTATCCGGATCATTACTGCAGAGAACCCCGATAATTTAATTGCAGCTTTTAAACAGGCGCATCAAGGTGTTACCATTGTTGACGGACAAGGAGCAATAGGCCCTGTGAAATTATTATTCACTGTTGTTAAACGAACCAATAAAAACGAGGTCGTTAGTTTAATACACACACATTCTCCAAATGCCTTTTATTCGGTGGAAGATGTAAGAAGTTCACATCAGGGAGTTTTTACTGATGAAAAGAAAATTAATTTTTTCAGACGTATAACAAGCGCTGAGAAAAAATAGATTTATCGGAACAAAGATATCTTACCTTTTTTAGGAACTTTTTTCTCTGAAAGCTTTTCAATGGCTTCAATTTCGTAAACATAAATATCGTCAGGACATAAATTACCTTTGAAGCGTCCGTCCCACTTAGAGTTTACACTATTGCCAACAAATACAACGTTGCCCCAGCGATCAGAAATGGTCATTGTAAAATGACTGTATTCGCATTGCAATACCGGAAAAAAGTAGTCGTTCCTGTCATCTTCGTTAGGTGTAAAACTATTTGGAATTATCATTTCACAATCGCAGGCTTTCAAAATTACGTTAGCGCTGTCTACACGAACACCGCAGGTTTTATTTTCGGTCTTTACCCAGTAAATTCCTTTTTTTGTTGGCGCAATGCTATAGCTAATTGAGCCGTTGCTCCATAAAACTTTTGTATCGGCGCTTGGTTTTATGCTCAGCGCTTTATTTTCATCGCTCATGCAAAATGTTATGTCATTGCCAAAATTAGCGGATGAACTTTGAAAAAAGGAAACATTGAACGTGTCAATTGCCGAACAACCTTTGTTATTGATCTTTACCCAGTATTTTCCGGCCGTTTCAATTCTAACTTTAGTGCCTGTTTCATCATTACTCCAGTTGTATTTGTAAGATGGGTTTTTAGTATCGATAATGGCGCTGCTACTATTACAAATTACTGTATCGTTTAAAAACAAGCGTGGTTTAGAATAGAACTTAACATAACAACTATCTGTAAAAACCGAATTGCCTGACAATACGCGGATAGAATAATTGCCCTGCTGTTTGGCTAAGTAGCTTGAGGCGTGCTGAATGATCCCTTTGTTGGGGATGGTCCATTGATAAGAAGCATTTTTAGAAATGGAAGGAGATTTGATATCTAAAAACACGCTATCGCCTTTGCAAATGCCAATTGTATCCGGCAATAAATTAAGCCGCTGGGCTTTCATTGCGAAGGCAAAAAGAATGAAAAAATATGTAATTATTTTTTTCAAATGTAATTACAGTTCAAGGGTTATGGTTATTAAAGTACCGTGATCATTTGGATCAGAGGTGCTTTTATCTTCCATTTTAACGCTTTGCTTTTTGTTATATAATTTCGAGTTCAATTCTAAAATGTTTGTAATTGTAGATGTACCAAGGGATTTGTGATTGCTTTTGGCGTGCTCTTTCGCTTTGTTCAAGCCAATTCCGTCATCTTCAATGCAGATCAACAATGTGTTCTTGTTTTTTGAAAAACTGATCCTTAAAGTACCGTGTTCGTTTTTAGGAAGAATACCGTGTATGATCGAATTTTCGGCATGCGGTTGAATGATCATATTGGGAATAGAGATGCTATTGATGTCAAGATCAGGCGCAACATTAATTTCGAAATCGAATTTCTTTTTAAAGCGTTCTTTTTCTAACTCTAAATAATAGTTTAACCGTGTTATTTCGTCTTTCAAAGTGATCTGGCTCTGTGCGGCTTTTTCGATGATCATTCTTATTAATCGCGAAAACTTGGCCAAATATTCGCTCGCCATTAAACTGTTGTTGGTGTTAATGTAGTTTTGAATGGAGGTGAGGGAGTTAAAAATGAAATGCGGACTCAACAATGAGTTCATGGCCTGATGCTTGAGTAAATTTATCTGCTGCTCTTCCTGAACGCGTTTTACTGCTTTCTTTTTAACCCGTTTTATCCAAATGTAACTTACAACTACTATCAATAAAATACTGGCGCAGGCAATAATGATCAAGTACCATTGTGTTTCATCAAAAGCAATTTCTTTTTCAAGTATTATTGTTGTTGGTTTACTCCAGTTAATTCCGTCGGCCGAAGAAATGATCTGTATCTTGTGTTTACCACCGGCAATGGTAGTTAACTGAACCTGTGTGCCGTTCAAAGGGATCCAGTTCTCATCATCGTATTTTGACCGGAAGGATTGTTTATTGGGTTTATTGTAAAGCGGACTAAAAAAGTGAATGGTAAAATTATTTTGATTGGCGTTTAATTTGATCGTTTCCGGAATGCTGTAAAAAAGCTGTTCACTGATCTCGTAATAATTTAATTTTACAGGTTCAGGCACAAACTGGTTTCTTAGAAAATCGTCGGTTGTTGAAAGCGAAATACCGCGATTTGTGGCGATGCAAATAAAATCGTTGTAAAACTCAATGTCGTTTATGGAGCTTGAGGTTAGCCCGTTCGATTTGTTGTATACGGTGATCGGTTTTAGCTGAAGGTCGCATAAGTAAAGCCCATTAAGGGTTGCCAGCCAAATGGTATTATTAAAGTATTTTATTTTTTTAACCTCAGTTAACAGAACATCTCCAATTTTTGAGATCAGTTTTTTCTCTTCGTAAATACTGAAACCGCCTTCATGCGCCAAATAAACTTTACCGTTGATCTCGCAGATATGATTGATGGAAAAATTAAAAGCAGGTTCATTAATTGTTCGATGTGTTTTACTCTTTAAATTGTAAATGGTCAAACCGTTTGAGGTGCCAATAAAAAGATCATCTCCCTTGGCAAGTATGGAGTTGATACGGATGCGATAATCCGTAAAGGAAACCATTGTATCAATTACCTTTTGCGTGCTTAAATTTATTTTAAGAACAGTGGCTTGTCTGTCGGAAATGATGGCTTCTTTATCATTTAATAAATAAACATATTTTGAAATTACCGGGTTAAACTTGAGGGTCTTGCCACCTTCAGTAATGGTACTTGAATGACTGTTGAATTCAACTGTTTTGGAATAATAAAAAGTATTGTCAACGGAAGTAATGTTGTAAATCTGCTCTGCAAAAAAATCATCGGGTTTGGCAACTACTTTATATTCACCGGTTTTAAGATTATAAGAATATAAGCCATTATTAGTTGCGGCAAAAGCAAGATTGTTCTTTAAGTAAACCGAGCCTATTGTTAGATCGTTGAGTGAAATGTTATTAAAGAAAGGGTTCTGAATGAAGTAAACCCCGTCGCTGAATGTTCCCAGCCAGATATTCTCATTTTTATCTTTGCTAAGGCTGTTAATAAGGCTGGGCGAAATGTTCAGAAGATCAAAAATATCAGACACAGTATTGTTCTCATACAAGTATAAAGTGTTCTCAGGGTTGGAAGTGAACCAGAAGCGGTTGTATTTATCCACAATAAGTTTACTGATGTTCTGTTCGTTACTTGGTAAGAACGTTTTCGATTTGTTCTTGATCTTTATGGGAATTTCTTTCTCAATTTTAAGATCCTTTATGATCAGTATTTTATCTGCCGAACCAAGAACAAGATTGTTCTCTTTATCTTCTGTAATGGAGTATACAGGAAAGTTCTTTAAAGACGGTATCTTTTGTTGCTCAGAGCCCTTGAATTGATATAAACCATTGCTTCTGCCAATTAATACTTTACCGTCGTTAGTTTTGTATATGCAATAAGCAAGGTTATCAATGCTTTTTAACTTATCTTCAGTTAGTGCTTTTGTTTTAAGGTTTATAGAGCTTACCTTAATTTGATTATGCAAACTATAAGCAAAATCACCTGAAACAATTAATTCGTCAACAGCCTCATTTTTAAAATCCAGATCTTTTAGCTGACTAACTTTTTTTGTTTGAGGGTCGTATTTTAAAATACCCTCATCATTGTTGATGATGATCAGATCATTACCATCGAAATTAATGTTTCGCATGAAATTCGACTTCAGGTTCTCTGTCTTTATCTTTTCGAAATCGTAACCGCCGTATGTGAAAACACCGTTCTGGGTAGCCATATACATCAAACCGTTTTGATGCTGTTTTATGGATTGGACGTTGGAACTGCTCAAACCCTCTTCAGGGCCGTAATGCTGGTAGGTAAAAGATCTATTTTGCGCCCGGCTTAACCAAGTACAAAATAAAAGAATAAAAGCGATATAAGATTTAAAGTGTCTCACCGATCGGTATTAGGCCGATAAGCATAAAAGTACAAAATTATTTAGGAGATACCGAGCGGTTTTTAATAAAATCGGCAAATTCCTGAACGCGGGCCTTTGAGATCTGAACATGGGCACCATTACTCAAAATTACCTCTCCGCCTTCGTTGTTGGTATATTCTTTGATATAAGCAACATTTATGAGCGTTGAACGGTGTGTTCTGAAAAATTCGTTAGGTGGCAATATAACTTCAAATTCCTTAAGTGTTTTTGAAGCGACTATTTTTTTGTCTGTTTTAAGGTAAATGGTAGTGTAATTATCATTGGCTTCTAACCAAACAATGTCTTTGTAATCAATTAAATTAAATCCTTTGCTGTGATTGATCAGAACAAGATTTTTGTCAGCCTCAGGTTTTGCAGCAATTCCGCCTTTTAATTCATAATGCTGAATTACCTTTCTGATGGCACCCTGCAATTCGCTTAGAATAAGGGGTTTCATGAGATAGTCTGTTGCGCCTGCTTTAACTGCGTTAATCCCATGCTCACTATAAGCTGTTAAAAATATCACACAAAAATCACGAACGTAAATTCCTTCCAGCATTTCAAAACCATTCATGCCGGGCATGTTTATGTCTAAAAATACCACATGAGGTTTTAATTCCTGGATCTTTATCTTGCCTTCAGCACCGCTGCCGGTTTCGCCAACAACTTCAACTTCGGGACAATAATTCTGTAACATGTTAATGGTATTACTGCGACTGTTCTCTTCGTCATCAATAATTACGGCACGGTATCTTTGCATAAAGTCAGATTATTATGCTAATCTAAAAAAATAATTTATATATTTTATTAAAACTTATTGAAATGGGCTTAAAAATGAGTGAAATTACAGAAGCGACTCCCATTTAAATTATTAAATTCACAGGTTTAAACACCATTATTTATGAGGAAATCCCTGCTAAGCCTTGCACTGATACTAACTTTAAGTACGAATGCCCAGACAAAAATTACTTTAGAGGACATCTGGGTAAAAAACACATTTTCTCCTGCCTCTACAGCTGGGTATAATGCCATGAATGATGGAATGCATTATACCAATCTCGAAAAATCAGGAGATCTGCAGGACCTTGTAAAATACGACCTGAGATCAGGCCAAAAGGTTGAGGTAATGGTGAAAGGGGAAGATGTTAAATTTAATGGAAAAATTATCCCTCTCGAAGGTTATAGATTCAGTTCAGATGAATCGAAGATATTGCTGTCTATCGAGTCAGAGCAGATCTACCGCCGATCTGCGAGATCGAAAAATTATGTTTTCGATGTGAAAAGCAAAAAAATAACTGAACTTTCTTCTAATGGAAAACAAATGTTTCCCACTTTTTCACCCGATGCAAAAAAAGTGGCCTTTGTGCGCGACAATAATTTATTTTATAAAAACTTAGAGAATGGTGAAGAAGTTCAAGTGACTAACGACGGAGAAAATAACAAAATAAAGAATGGCTGGGCCGATTGGGTTTATGAAGAAGAATTTTCGAGGGCCAATTATTTTAGCTGGAGTGTGGATAGTAAATATTTAGCATTTGTAAGATTTGATGAAACAAAAGTTAAAGAATACAGTATGGATATGTATAATGGCGGTCTGTATCCTGAGACCGTTACTTTTAAATATCCTAAAGCCGGTGAAGACAATTCGATCGTTTCGGTTCATGTTTATAATGCAGTCACATTAAAAACGATAATCGCTGATATTGGATCTGAAAAAGACATATATATTCCCAGAATTACGTGGACAAACGACCCTGCTTTACTTTGCATTCAACGAATGAACCGTTTACAGAATAAAGTGGAGTTGTTATTTGCGAATGCAAAAGACGGAAAAACAGAAGTGATCTTAACCGAAGAATCAAAAACCTATATCGAAATTCACGACCATCTTACTTTTGTTGGAAAGGATAAAGGATTTATCTGGAGTAGTGAGCAGGATGAATTTAACCATCTTTACTATTACGATCTTAAAGGTAAATTGATCAATCAGATCACAAAAGGTAATTGGGATGTAACTGACTTTAAAGCTTACGATGAAAAAACAAACACTCTGTTTTACGAATCTACGGAGCTTGGTCAGATCAATCGCGACCTGTACAGTGTTAAGCTGAATGGAAGCTCAAAAAAACGACTGTCAACGGCTGAGGGCTTCACCGGAGCGACCTTTGCCAATGGTAATAAGTATTATGTGAGCTCTTACAGTAATGCAAATACGCCTTCAGTTTATGAGTTGCACAGTGCCGATGGAAAATTAGTAAAGGTTCTTGAAGACAATAAAGTGCTGAAGGAAAAAATGAAAGGGTACGGCCTTGCAGAAAAAACATTCTTTACTTTCAAAAATTCAGAGAACATTGAATTGAATGGCTGGATGATGAAACCAAAGAATTTTGATGCAACAAAAAAATATCCTGTTTATATGTTTGCGTATAATGGTCCGGGTTCAAATAAATGCAATAACAATTGGGCCGGTTCAGAATATTGGTGGCATCAATTACTTTGTCAGGAAGGTTATATTGTAGTTTGTGTTGATGGTCGAGGAACCTTTGGAAGAGGCCGCCAATTCAAGCATTGCACGTATTTGCAATTAGGTAAACTCGAAGTGATCGATCAAACGGAAGCTGCAAAATATCTGGGAACTTTATCTTACATTGATAAAAGCAGAATTGGTTTCATGGGATGGAGTTTTGGCGGTTACATGGCTTCATTGCTGATCAGTAAAAGCCCTGATGTGTTTAAGGCAACAATAGCTGTTGCACCGGTTACTAACTGGAAATACTATGATAATATTTATACCGAGCGTTTTTTACGTAAACCGGCCGATAACAAAAGTGGTTACGAAGATAATTCGCCTGTAAATTTTGTAAAGAACATTAAAGGAAATTTTTTATTGGTGCATGGCAGTGGCGATGATAATGTACATTATCAAAACAGCATGGAAATGGCAAAAGCGATGATCATGAATAATATCCCTTTTGAGTTCATGACCTATCCAAATAAGAACCATGGCATTTCCGGAGGCTTAACCAGACTCCATTTATATACTAAAATGCTCAATTTTGTTAAACAGAATTTATAGCCTATATTGTAAAGAATTGAAAATTAATTGAAGAAGAATCTTGTCATATTTAGCGGTGCAGGCGTTAGTGCTGAAAGCGGTTTAAAAACTTTCAGGGATGCAGGCGGTCTTTGGGAGCAGTACAAAATTGAAGATGTTGCCACACCTGAAGCATGGACTGCCAATAAAGCCCTCGTGAATCAGTTTTACAATGAACGTCGTAAGCAGGTAATGGAATCGCTTCCAAATACAGCACATAAAATTATAGCCGCTTTAGAGAGTAATTTTAACGTACAGGTGATCACACAGAACATCGATGATCTGCATGAGCGTGCGGGGAGTAAAAATGTACTTCATTTGCATGGCGAAATAATGAAAGTGAGAAGTACTTTAGATGAAAAATTGATCTATCCTTTGAAAAAGTGGGAAGTTAAAATTGGTGATGTATGTGAAAAAGGCTCTCAGTTAAGACCGCATATAGTTTGGTTTGGGGAGGCGGTTCCTGAAATGGATCGGGCAATAGAGTTGGTTGCAAAATCAGATCTGTTTGTGGTTATAGGCACTTCATTGAATGTTTATCCTGCTGCAGGTATTTTGAATTATGTGCCCGCAAAGGCTCATAAGTGGCTCATTGATCCCGGGGCCTTTAATCTTGATTATGTGGCCAATCTGAAACACATAAAGGAAGTTGCCTCAACCGGAATGGAGCAATTTAATATTGAGTTAAAAAATTTGGCCAATATTTAATTATATTCGAATTGAAAATAGTAAATGCAAAAAAGAACAAATAGTTTCTCCTCTTTTAAAAACATTTTGTTTTTATTTTTGTTTTGTAGTTTAAGCACTTCTATTTATTCGAAAAATAATTCACTGATTTTTTATAGATATTATTCTGACCAAAAAGATACTGCAAAAGGCGGAGCAGGTCAGATTTTGATGCTGGATAAGGACGAAGGAATAAAATGTACCAGAGCCGAATTAACCGAAATTGAATTCAGAACTACCTGTACTGATAAATACGGTGAACTTTTAAGAATTACCTATCAGGATCTTGAGCGCGGTGGAAGAGAAATTATTTTTCAGAAGAAAATGATCCTGGGGGATGAGATAAAATTCTTTATTCCAATGGATTTTGTTCGAGAAGCTAAAACAGCTGTTTTAGTGATCATGAAAGGCGAGGGCATGTTTTTTAAGAAAATCGACGTTACCGATTAATACCTCCTAAATAAACCTCCTATTTTATCCGTTTTCCAAGGCCACCGAGCCTAATTAGCCTATTTAACTTATTGATAATTATTGAAATACCGAGTTTGTCGTTAAATAACTGAGTTAGAGCGAATTGTTAATGCCTGTTCAATAACCTTTTATGATTTCTATCAATAATTTATTTATATTCGAACGGTAAAGGAAGATGAAACGAGAAGCGAAAAAATATAACTATTTAAAACCGGCAATGTTTTGTTGCTTGTTTTTTGTGATGAGTTTTTCTGCTTATTCAAAAAACTACTCTTCATTAAACAAGATCGATTCTTTATTGCGCACGGACACAGTTAAAGGTGGGGCAGGAGTTATTCTGGCTTTAGATAAAGACGAAGCAATTAAATGCACAAGAATGGAATTGACCGAGATCGAATTTCGTGCAACCTGCAATGATAAATATGGTGAGCTATTGCGTATCACATACCAGGATCTGGAGCGTGGCGGGCGAGAAGTTATTTTTCAGAAAAAATTAGTTGGCACCGATGAAGTGAAATTTTTTGTGCCTTTTGATTTCGTTAAAGAAGCTAAAACTTCTGTTTTAGTTATTATGAAAGGATCCGGAATGTTCTTCAAAAAGATCGATATAACGGATTAAGAGATAAGTTATAAGAGATGAGTTATAAGTAAGTAAAACTCACTCATCACTCAAAGTTTACAACTTCAAATTACTTCTTAAAGATACCTAACTTCTCTAACTCTTCAAGATAGATACGCTTCCCTTTATAGATAGCGGTTACGAAGGCATCGGGTTGTCCGGCTGCAATAACTTTCTTATTATGCTCATAAGCGCCACCAATGGTTTTGAAAATGCCACCAATGGTGATACGGGTTACGCCATCGCCCAATAATAATTTCTCAACCTTGCCTAAACCTTTTAAGTGATTGTATTTATAGTTCTTCGGAATTTTGTACGCAGCGATCTGCACTTTAAATTCAAGACTATCTGCATAGATGTCTCCATACTTAGAGGCATATTTTTTGGTCTTTTCCTGTAATACACTTTTCGGAACAAAACCATCTTTTGCTGCAATGGTTGCTGAATCAGGTTTTGGAGGATTGAATTCAATGTTGAATATTTTTTCGGTGTAATCTGTTATTGCCGAAGCATCAATATCTAAAATGATCGGTGCAAATTCTTTGTAGGTGTAAGTAATTTTATAAGTAGCACCTGCAGGTAATGTAGCAACGTAATTTCCGGTTTTTACATTGGAGCGTGCTTCAATAAAGCGTCTGCTTTTCGAGGTCATGTCAACTGTATAGGTTGCTTCAACAGGTTGTCCATCCAAAGTGATCTTTCCTTTTACTAAATATAGAGAAGGCTTCTTGCCAATATAACCTGGGTCAACTAAGTAAATATCATTAAGACCTTGTCCGCCTTTTTTACCACTTGAATAATATCCTGTTTTTCCGTTTGCAGCCAACACGTAGTATCTGTCGCCATCAGGTGTGTTAATTGGGTAACCTAAATTGGTAGCATTTTTAAAAGTACTGTCAAGCGGATTCATGGTAGATTGAAACACATCATAATCTCCCATGCTGTTCTTTCCTTTTGAACTGTAAAATAAAGTTAAACCATCGGGGTGAATAAATGGAGCGTCATCATCTAAAGATGTGTTAATTGAGTCTCCAAGATTCACAATGTTCCCCCAAGTACTGTCTGCTTGAAGAGTAGCTTTGTAAATATCTCTTCCGCCATATCCGCCGCCTCTTTCGCTGGCAAAGTATAAAGTTCTTCCGTCGGCAGTTAATGAACAGCTTCCTTCCCATGAAAATGAATTTACCTGACCTCTTAGTTTCATTGGAACGGTCCATTGATTTCCGTTAAGGTAACTTACGTAAATGTCTCCATGATCATCACCATTATCGTTGTAGGTGAATAACTGTAAACCATCCGGACTAAGCGCTATTGCTGCATCGTGGGAGTTGGTGTTAATTGTTTTGATACCTGAAGGGTGAACCCACTCATCATTTACTTTAGAGGTCTGGAACACATCTTCGTAATACATACCCTGATCATCTTCTTGTAAAAAACCGTTCTGGCGACCGCCGGTACTTTCAATACCAACATAGGTAAAGATCAGTAAAGATTCATCGGCAGAGATCACAGGAACATATTCATCGTATCTGCTGTTAACAATAGGACCTGCATTTGTGATCTTGGCATTGGTAGGTTTTGAATAAAGTTCTTTGGCATTAATAATGTATTTTCTTAGCTGAGGAATTTTTTCTTTGATGGATGGGGTAGTGCGTTTGTTGTTAAAGCTTTTATCGGCAAATTCAAGAGCGGCGTCAAAGTTGTAATTGTAGTGATTGGCGCGTGCCAGATCGTATTCAATATCGATGGCTTTTTTGTTTTTATCGTAAACTTCGGTTAACATTTGAAGAGCCACTTCGTGTTTATCGCTGCGGGTTAAAGAAGTACGGCCGTACATGAATTTCAAATACTCTTCATCCGGATGAGATTTGTATAATTTCTCAAACATGGGTAGAGCTAAATTTACCTTACCATCTTCATAAAGCAAAAGAGCATTTTGCATGGAGTCTTGTTCGCCTTTCCGCCATTTGCGGACGTTTGTAATTTGAGAGAAGCAAAAAATGCCGGTTAAAAGAAGTAAGATAGTTAGTTTTAATTTCATTTTTTTGTGCAATAAGATTATTATATCAGCCTAAACAGGCCTACTAATATATATATAATTATTTGGCTAAAAAACTAAGGCAGGCACTATGTTAGAAATAAAAATAATTTGTTAATTTACTGAAAATAAGGTTGTTGATGAGGTAAATTCAATTATTTTAAAGGCAAAAGAAAATTATTTACAATTAAGAGGCTGTCTTTATTTTGTTTGGAGAATAGCATTTTGTAAACATCAACATCTCTTCTTTTTATCATTAAATTATCGACCATAAAATTGGCTTTGGATTCTTTGTCTTTTTTAAGACAAATAGTGTATTTGTTTTCGGGATGAGCAGCTTTAAAAGTAAGAATAGCAAGGGTTTTATTGTTTTGCAGATTAGGCATAGTGTTAATGTTTCTTTCTGCGATAATAATTGAGCTGTTAGTATTTTGTGGTTTTTCAAGGATGCATAAGGTAGCATTAAGATCCTTTGATTCACACCAAAAACTGACCTGATAATTTACGCCAATTTCAAGATTTTTTT
>JANYIQ010000255.1 GCA_025362575.1 Bacteroidia bacterium | reverse complement strand
AGATGAAGTGCCACCAAGAAGAGATTTCATTGAAAAAAATGCTAAGTACGCAAAAATTGATGCTTAACCCTTCAACATCCCGACACGTCGGGACAGGGTGCCAAAAAAATAGAAAGGGACTTCGGTCCCTTTTCTAATTCTATTCATAGAAGATAAATCCATTTAGATTTATCCAAGCATCACTCCCGCTCACTAATAAGGTTTAATGTCACAAATTTTGTAGCTTCGGTACGCTTTTATACAATGCTATTTAAAAAGATCATATTTATTCTTGCTTCAATTTTTTTAATTGAAGGAAAGATCAATGCACAATCTTTTTTGAACGGCAGTTTCGAAACCAATACCTGCCCCGCAGGCATTGATAAAATTAATTTAACGAATGTGGCTTACAATGGTTTCATGGCAAATTCTTTTTCGTTTGGAACCTGGTCGGGTACAGGTGATATGGACATTCTTACCCAGCCCACGTATGGTTTAGCTCAGCAAGGCTTGTGGTATGTGGCTTTAACAGGAGCCGGAACCGATCAGATATCCATGACATTGAATGCACCATTGGTAATGGGAAACCCATACACCATTAGTTTTTACGATCGCGGATATTCAGGTTTTACACCTCAGCCTGTTGAAATCGGTTTGTCAACCGTTAATAATGCTTATGGCACCTTTATGGCCAGCACGAGCGTTGTACCGAGTATAGGGGTATGGACTCTACGAACCATTTCATTTGTAGCACCTAATAACGGTCAGTTCATTACCGTGAGAACTGCCGGAGCAATTGGTAACTGGACCCAGGTAGACAATTTTACATTTGTTAGTACTTTACCGATCGAGTTACTGGATTTTACTTCTCAATGCAAGGACCATTCCACTCAACTTAACTGGAGTACGGCCACTGAAAAAAATAATGATTTCTTTTCGGTAGAACGTTCGCAAAACGGATTTGATTTTATCGAAATTGGTGAAGTTAAAGGCTCTAATAACAGTGATCACCGGATAAATTATTCGTTCACTGATTCAAAACAGCCGGAAGGAATAAATTATTACCGCCTGAAACAAAATGATCGTAACGGAAACTCAAGCTACTCAAATATACTTGTAGCCGAGAAATGCAGTGCAAAGCAGGATCTGAATTACGAGGTCTTTCCTAACCCTGGCAGCGATTTTTTAAATGTAAGGGTTAGCAATTTCAGTACCGGAACTAAATTAAAGATCCTTTCTTCAGTTGGACAAACAGTATACGAAACTGCGATCGAAAATAATTTAAATTACATTGATATTTCCGGTTTTGATTCCGGAATTTATTTAATTCAGATCGCTAATGACGGTGAGATCCTTACTCGAAAATTCACAAAAAAATAACTGATTATATTTCTATCCCCTGAGCTTATCAAGCAGATCGTTAAGTGCTTTGATTTCGGGAAGCGAAAGATTTTTGAAGGTTGTTTTATGATTCTCATCTATGAAGTCCAGCGAGCTCAAAAGCTCCAATCCTTTTTCTGTGATCAACAGATCTACATTTCTTCTGTCATCGGGGCATTCGGTGCGAACAACAAAACCTTTGTTCTTTAATTTGTCTATTATTCTTGAGGCATCACTCATGCGGTCGAGCATGCGTTCTTTCACTAATTTTAAGTTGCAGGTATTTGGATACTGGCCTCTTAAGATCCGGAGCACGTTGTATTGCTGAGGAGTAATATCAACACTCTTAAAATGATTTTCGTTAATGTAATTATACCAGTTGTAAGTATAACACAAATTAACCGCCAATTTCTGAAAGTCGCTTTTAAATTTCTTTTGCTGTATTTCTTCTTCCAGTCTCACCATGCGAATATATAAAAAAAACGTCCCGAATTCTTCGGGACGTTTATCTTTTTTATCCTTTTATCAATTCTATGGTGCTATTGATGTTTACCTCTTCGCTAACGGCTACTCCGCCTGCTTCAAGCACAGCATTCCATTTTAATCCATAATCGATGCGGTTCAATTTCCCGTTCACTTTAAAAGCATAACGCATATTTCCGTAAGGATCTTTAACGATCTTAGAAGCTCCTACTGCAGTTAATTTTACTTTTTTAGTTACGCCATGCATAGTCAAATCACCTTCAAGATCATAAGTTCCCTTAACCTTTGTTGGTTTCATGCTGGTAGCTTTAAAAGTAATGGTCGGGTATTTTGCAGCATCAAAAAAATCAGGACTCTTTAAATGCCCGTCACGTTTTTCATCATCGGTATTGATTGAATTTACATCGGCAGTAAAATCAATAGACGCGTTTGTGAAATCAGTTTCTGTTTTTGAAGAAATTTTTCCGTCATAAACTTTAAATTTCCCTTCAGTTTCAGATACCATCATGTGGGTAACTGCGAAACCTAATTTGCTGTGAGAACCGTCAAGCTTCCAGTTGGTTTGTGCATTACTGTTAAGCGCTAAAAGTATTAAAGCGCTTGCTGCTGTTTTTGATAAATTTTTCATGTGATGTGTTTTTAGTTTTAATTATATCACAAATATATGTTATAACATCTATTGTTGTAACAAATATAATTAAATATTTGTTAATTTAAATTTATCACCTTGAATATCAGATAGATAAAATCTATCGATTCTAACGCGTTTAAGGGCTTTTACCTTAAATCCAAGCTTCCAACACATTCTTCTAATCTGTCTGTTCTTACCTTCCGTTAAAACAATATTGAATTTAGTTTCGTTCAACTTTCTTACAACGCATGATTGCGTAACACAAATTCCAATATCTACTCCCCTGCTCATTAAAGTAACAAACTCATCCGTTATTATTTTATCCACCTCAACTTCGTATTCCTTTTCCTTTTTACTTTCGGGCTTTACCAATTCGTTAACCCATTTTCCATCGTTCGAAATTAACATCAATCCCTCGGAAGCCTTGTCAAGTCGGCCCGCTATAAAATAAATTCCGTTAAATGGAAACACAGTACTTAAATTATTCTTGATCTTATTATTAAAACTGGATTCTATTCCCGCCGGTTTATTTAAAGCATAATATTCATATATATTGCCAACCTTAATGGTTTCGCCGACGAGTTTTACCTCATCTTCATCATTCAAGATCTCGTTCTGTACTATAATATTACCGTTTATACTTAATGTGCCGGATGCAATAATTTTATCTGCACCTTTGTTAGTGTAGTTTAAGGTGTGAACCAGATAGAATTTTATTTTTTTTCTGAAACTCATTAATGTTTAAATTTACATAAATTGCTTACTATGCAAGCCATTATTCAACTCAACGATATTTCAAAAGTGTACAAAATTGGCACTGAGGTAATTTATGCGCTGCAAAGCGTGAGTTTAGAGATCCAGAAAAATGAATATGTTGCTTTAATGGGGCCTTCCGGAAGTGGTAAGTCAACCCTCATGAATATTTTAGGTTGTCTTGATACACCATCCGGCGGCGAATATGTACTTAATGAACTCTCAGTTGCAAAAATGAGTGATAACGAACTTGCCGAGGTACGTAACAAGGAAATTGGCTTCGTTTTTCAAACCTTTAATTTATTGCCCCGCTCTAC
>JANYIQ010000250.1 GCA_025362575.1 Bacteroidia bacterium | reverse complement strand
GTTTATTTTTTGAGAATGATGTTCGTTTTTTGAAACAATTTACTTCGGCGTAATTGGGTATGGACAGGTATTCACGAAAGGATATGATACTGGAAATGCTTGTGACAGAACCGAAAGATGTGTTTTTAAATTATGCTCTGGCCATTGAACTCGAAACCGAAAAAGAATTTCCGGAAGCAGAAAAGCAACTTTTAAAAACTCTGGAGATTGAGAAAACTTATTTGCCTTGTTTTTACCGGCTCGGACAAATTGCCGAAAAAATAAAAACACCGGAAGAAGCAATTGTATATTATAAACAAGGATTAGATTTAGCGAAAAAACAAAACGATAATAAAACGGCCAATGAGCTTAGCGAAGCAATCTGGTTGCTTGAGGATTGATAAATGGAATTGAAATTCGACATAATAGAAATACTGAAAGTAACCATGGTGTTATTCGCGGTGATCGATATTATCGGTTCTATTCCTGTGATCATAAGTTTGAAGCAAAAGGTTGGTGAGATACAATCTGCTAAAGCATCTTTGGTTTCGTTTTGCATCATGGTGGTTTTTTTATTTGTAGGAAATACCATTTTAGATATTATTGGAATTCAGATTGGAGATTTTGCAATTGCCGGTTCTATTTTATTATTTGTGGTTGCTTTTGAAATGATCCTTGGGATCAAAATTTCAAAAGATGACCTTCCGAACACGGCATCCGTTGTGCCTTTGGCGTTTCCACTGATAGCAGGCACAGGAACATTGACCACCTTGTTATCGATCCGTGCCGAGTATAATATCGTATCCATAATTGTAGCAATTATCATTAACGTATTCTTGGTTTATTTTGTTTTGAAGTATCTTAACATCATTGAGAATTTTTTGGGTCCTGGCGGAATTGCTATTCTTAAAAAAGTATTTGGAATTATTCTTTTGGCTCTCGCTATCAAATTATTCAGAAAATATACTGGCCTTTAAAAAATGTCGCGGGCAATTTATACTATATTACTCCTGATTGCTTCCAATACCTTTATGACCATTGCCTGGTACGGGCATTTAAAATTCAAGGACATCAGTTTTTTAAAGGGAGTGGGTTTATGGGGTTCGGTATTGATCAGTTGGTGCATTGCTTTGATCGAATATGCACTTATGGTGCCTGCAAATAAGATCGGCAGCAGTTTAAATGATGGTCCATTTAACATGTGGCAATTAAAAATGATCCAGGAAATGGTTTCCATTCTTGTATTTGTGGTATTCACGCTTATCTTTTTTAAGTCTGACACCCTTCGCTGGAATCACTTTATCGGCTTTTTATTCTTGGTTGGAGCGGTGTATTTTTTCTTTAAGAAATAAAAGCCTAACCCCCTGACTGTATAGAATTTACCCTTTTGAAAAAATCATTTTTTTTTAGAGTTTAATTTCATTATATTTGGTTTAGAATGAAACTGAAGTTTGCAATACTTTTTTTATTGTTTTTACACATTTCCATGTTCTCGGAACATGAACCTGTTATTCCGCATGTTGATCCTTCACTTCGGTTCACTGAAAATAAAGGTCAGTGGGATGCATTTATCAGATACCGTGTACAATTAGACGGTGGAATGCTTTACATGAAAAACGACGGCCTCACCTATGATTTTTATGATAAGCGCAAGTATCGTGCTATGCATTTAGGAAAAGTAAACGCGAAGGACGGTTATGTTAAGGCGCACGCTTTTAATGTGGAGTTTTTGGGATGCAATAAAAATTCAATAAACGAAGCAAGCGAACAAGGTACTGATTACGAAAATTTTTATTTGGGCAATGATAAAAAGAAATGGAAAGGGGATGTTAAGAATTACCATCATGTTTTTTACAGAAGCATTTATCCGAATATAGATTACGAGGCCATAACAAGCACAGAAGGTTTAAAATATAATTTTTATGTCAAACCCGGTTCTGATCCCGAGCTGATAAAAATGAAGTACACAGGGGTTGAACGGATGAGGGTAAAAAACGGAGAGCTTATCATTCCAACCACTATTGATTCTGTTATCGAAAGAAAACCTTATGCTTATCAAAGAATTGGCGGACAGATTAAGGAAGTACCTTGCAGATACAGATTAAAGAACAATGTTGTAGCTTTTGATTTTCCTGAAGGATATGACAAAGCTTACGAATTGGTGATAGATCCCGTTTTGGTTTTTGCTGCTCAGTCAGGCTCATTAGCCGACAATTTCGGTATGACCGCCACTTATGATAATACAGGAAATCTTATTTCAGGAGGAACAGCTTTTGGGAATGGTTATCCCACCACTGTTGGTGCTTATTGCATTACGTTTACCGGAGTTATTCCTTCTACACCTTATTTAATGTACGTTCATGGACGAACAGATGTTGTAGTTACAAAGTACAATGCCACAGGAACAAACCTGATCTTTTCAACCTATTTAGGCGGTGATAGTACTGAGATCGTAACTAGTTTGATCGTTGATCAATCTAACAACGTGTTTTTGTATGGCGCCACAAATTCTCCAAACTTTCCAACCACAGCGGGATCTTACGATCAAACTTTTAATGGTGGCGGCAGCTCTTTTGCTTTTCCTCAAAACGGAACAGTTTATAATGGGGGAACAGATATTTACGTAGCTAAATTCAATTCAACAGCCACTTCTTTATTAGGCTCTACTTTTATTGGCGGAAGTGATAATGACGGCGTGAATTATCCTTTAGGCTCCACAACCGCTCCCGATACCTTAATGCATAATTACGGTGATCAATATCGTGGAGAGATTCAATTGGATAAATTCGGCAACATTTATATTGCGAGTTCCACAAGGTCATCTAATTTTCCTATGGTTGGTGCTTTTGATAATACTTTGGGAGGTTATCAGGATGCAGTTATTTTTAAATTCAACAATTCACTCAGTAGTTTATTGTGGAGTACATACTTTGGCGGTAGCCGCGTAGACGCGGGTTATTCGATAATAGTCACGGACTCAATGTACATATATGTTACGGGCGGTACCGCAAGTTCAAACCTGGCTTCAACTCCGGGATTTGTTGGAGATAAAACTGCATTCAGCGGAGGAGATTGTGATGGTTACATCATAAAAATAAATCCTTCGGGTTCTGCAGTTCTTAGAGGTACTTATGTTGGAACAACAAGCTATGATCAAACGTATTTTATCCAGCAAGATGCCAACGCACAAATTTATGTGTATGGTCAGTCTTTAGGTAACATGCCTGTTGTAGGTGCTGTTTATAATAACCCGGGCAAGCATATGTTCATTACCCGATATGGTAGTATGTTAACCTCTATTAATCTCTCAACTGTTTTTGGGGGTAATCCCGGCAAACCTGACATATCACCATCTGCCTTTTTGGTTGACATTTGTGGAAATATATACACGAGTGGTTGGGGTGGCGATATAAACACAGGGCCTGCTCTTTTTGGAATGCCAATAACTACAGGCGCGTTATATTCAACACCGCCTAGTGGTTACGATTTTCATTTAATGGCTTTATATCCTAATATGTCAGGACTTTATTATGGAACTTATTTTGGCGGGAATGTAAGTATGGAACACGTTGATGGAGGGACCTCGAGATTCAATAAGAAAGGTGTGATTTATCAATCGGTTTGTGCCGGTTGTCAAACAACAGCTAATGTGGTTAATCAGGATTTCCCTGTTACCTCTGGTGCCTGGCCGGGCACACCAGGTACTCCAAACCATAATAACCAAAATAAGAATTGTAATAATGGTGTGTTCAAATTAGATTTTCAATTAAAAACATTAATATCATCTATTAATACAAATACTATTTCAGGATGTTCTCCATTAACGGTTAATTTCACAAACACAAGTTCAACGTATACCGGTACAACATTTATGTGGTATTTCGGACCGGGAAACACAAATACAACAACGGCTAATCCGGTACAAACTTTTACAGCACCGGGTACCTACACTGTAACTTTATTGGTAACCGATACTTCAGCATGTAATAAAAAAGACAGTTCCATTATTTACATTACAGTTGTGCCGGGTATTAAAGCTGATTTCAGTTATACTGTAGTTCCCTGTTCGGATTCGATAAAATACACTAACCTTAGTATTCCAACACCAACATCAGTATTGCAAACGCTTAACTGGAATTTCATTGGTATTGGAACTTCAACCGTTACAAACCCAACCCAAACTGTTTCAGCATCAGGAAACTATACCACGCAGTTAGTCGTCATGAATAATTTCGGATGTAAGGACTCCATTAAAAAAGTGCTTCCGGTCGTCATATTTAATCCTACCATTATTAAACCCGATACCATTTGTTTTGGTGAAAAACCCGTCATTAGTGCCGGAGGTGGAACGTCTTATACCTGGTCGCCAACCGGAACTTTGAATAATCCCAATGCTGCTAATCCAATTGCGAGCCCAACGGTAACAACAATTTATACTGTAATGATAACGAATACGGTAAGTGGTTGTTCAAAAACACTCACCACTCAAATTACTGTAAATCCAAAACCAAATGCAGATTATACATACACCGTTAATAAATGTGGAGGAGGAGTTAGCTTTACCGATCAATCGGTTTCAGGTATTACCCAGTGGAATTGGAATTTTGGCGACAGTCATAATTCTATAGTTCAAAACGCCTATAATTTTTATTCAACGGGTGGCACATACAGTGTTACCTTAATTGTAAAGAACGCTTTTGGTTGTGCTGATACCATTCTGAAACCTATAACGGTTGCCAACCCTCCTCCGGTATCTGTTTCGGCAAGCGTAACGGTTTGTGATGGAAACACAGCTCAGCTCAACGCAACAGGCGGAATTGCCTATTCCTGGTCTCCGGCCTCAAGCTTGAATAATTCAACCATAGCTAATCCTATTGCATCACCAAGTGCAAGCACACAATACTCTGTAATTATTTCTACCATCAACACAAATACTTTATTTCCGAATGATACCTGTAAATTCACTTTAGTAACTGCGGTAAACGTTAATACATTATCGGTGATCCCAATTAGCGCGGATGCAAATCCGGATACAGTTGTAAAAGGAAATAGTTCTGTACTTACACTTTATGCTTCGCCTGGTGCTTTGGTTACCTGGTATCCGATCAATAGTACTGCACCGGTATATGGTTATACGGTAACTGCAACCCCGCCAAGAACCACTACTTATACAGTTACAATTAGTCGCGGACCATGTACCAAAACTTTGCAGGTTACGGTTTATGTTATTGAAGATGGCTGTGACGAGAATGATGTGTTTGTGCCAAATACATTTACACCTAACGGTGATGGAGAAAATGATATCATGTATGCCCGCGGCGGAAAGTTATCGGAAGTTTACTTCGCGATCTATAACCGATGGGGCGAAATGGTTTTTGAAACTAATGATAAAACCATTGGTTGGGACGGTATTTATAAAGGTCGCCCTGCTGATGTTGGTGTTTTTGGCTATTACGTAAAGGCTAAATGTGCCAATGGTTTGAAGACATTTAAAAAGGGTAACATTACTTTGATTCGATAAATTGCCCGGGCTGACCCTGTTAAATTAGGTTAAAGCCCCCTCTAAAAACCACCCTAATTGGGTTAGAACCACTCATACTATTTTTAAAAACATTGAATTTTCTTAGGTAAATTTGTACCCGAATTACACCATGAAAAAAGTCAATTTAATACTCTTCGTTTTCCTTCTTGCTTTGGGTTCAATGTTTTCGCAAATGCCTGGTGGAGGAAACCCATCGCAAATGCAGGGCATGCTCAAGAATTCAAAGAACATGAACATTGGTCGCTTTTACGGAAAAGTGATCGATGCCAAAACAAAAAAACCAGTTGAATACGCGTCGGTAGTTTTATTGTGGTTCAATAAAGACAGTTTAATTGCCGGAGGCTTGGCAAAAGAGAACGGAGATTTTTCTCTGGATAATTTGCCGGCTTATGGTGGATACCGTTTGAAAATAACATTCATCGGATATAAAAATTACGAGCAGAAAGTTTACATCGTCCCACCAAATAAGATCGATAACGATTTAGGAGATATTAAATTGGAGCCGGATGTTGAACTGCTAAAAGAAGTTGAGGTAAGTACAACAAAAAGTAATTTTGTGATGAGCGTTGACCGCAAAGTTTATAATGTGGATAAAGATCTTTCTGTAAAGGGAGGAACTGCGTTAGATGTAATGAAGAACGTTCCCACCATATCGGTAGATGGCGATGGTAATGCAACTTTGCGTGAAAGTGCAGTTCAGATCTATGTGGATGGAAGACCAACTACATTAACACTTCAGCAAATACCAAGTGACCAGATCGACCGAGTGGAAGTGATCTCAAACCCTTCCGTGAAATTTGCAGCGAACACCACCGGTGGAATTTTGAATATTGTTCTGAAGAAAAGCAACAAGCCCGGTTATAATGGAATACTGATGGGAAATGCCGGAACCGGCGATCGCTACGGTGCCATGGGAAGTCTTAATATTAAAGAGAGTCCGTTCAATTTTTCCCTGATGTATAATTTTAATCAGGGTATCAACAACAATAATGGTTTTACAAAACGTACAGATCTTTACAATGGTTTGGCACTTGATCATTATAATCAGGATAATGTAACACGCCAGGGTAATATGTTTCAGTTTGGAAGAGTAGGTATAGATTATAACATTAATAACCGTAATACGATCAGTTTGTCTGAAAACGTTGTTGCGGGTGAATTTAAGAGTAGTGATGTGCAGAATTTTGAACTTTTGGATGGTAATAATAATACCCTTTCACAAGGATTCAGGATCAATAATTCATCGAGCCACTTTAATAATTTTACTACGCAGATGGTGTATAAGAAGACCTATCCAAAAGTTGGTAAAGAATTAACGGTGGATGTGAATCAGAATCACTCTAAGTCGGGAAGCTGGTACCAGTTTAACACCCATGATAAGGATCAGAACGGAAACGATATGATTCCTTCGTCGAGCTTACAGCATAATGATGGTTTAAGCAGCTCCGATCAATATGTATTACAGGCAGATTATGTTAACCCACTCACTGAAAAATCGAAACTTGAAATGGGTTTAAGAGGTTTCTATAAAAACTCTCTAAGCTCAAATAATACTTCGAATTATAATTACAACACCTACGATTACGCAAAAGATTCCATTATGAGCAGCAAGTATGTAATTGACGACATGGTTAATGCCGCATACTTGAATTATTCAAATTATACGTTTTGGGATATTGGTTACATGGCAGGTTTGCGTTTTGAACAAACCTATTTCAAAGGAAATCTTGTAGATAAAAATAAATCCTTTCAATACATTTATCCGGGCGATCTGAAAACAATTCAAAACAGTTTGTTCCCGGCTTTATTCTTAACAAAAAAAGTAGGGTCTAAACATGAAATTCAATTTAATGTCTCCCGTAAGATCGATCGCCCTAACTTTTTTCAAGCAATGCCTTTTGTAATGTTCAGCGATAAAAAGAATTACCGTATTGGTAATCCTCAGTTAAAACCTGAGTTCATGAATATTGCGGAAATAAACTATAATAATATTTTTGGAAAAGGCAATTGGCTGATCTCTGCTTATGGCCGTTACTCTGAGCAACCGATAACAAACGCTGCTTATCCATCGGCAGCTGACTCAACGGTGCTGGTAAACACATTCGTAAATGGTAAGAGCAGCATTCGTTATGGATTAGAGAATACTTTGAAATATACGTTCTTTAAGAAACTGGCAGTTACGCTTAACGTGAATGCGTTTTATGTTTTATTGAACAGTGGCATAATTAATAATCAGCCCGAAAAAACAACTCAGGGCTGGAGTTACAACTCAAAAATAATTTTAAGCTATACTTTACCTTGGCAAATGACCGCTCAGGTTAATGCGAATTATGAAGCGCCAAAAGTGATCATTAATGGCTGGACAAGACCTCAGTATTTCATGGATGCTTCGTTGAATAAAATGATAAATACTAAATGGATTTTCAATTTAACTTTAAGTGATGTGTTCAATACCAAAAGAATGGGTACTGATCTCACAACAAATTATTATACTCAAAGCCTTTCGCGCAGAAGAGAAACGCGTTATCTGAAATTTAGTGTAACGTATTTATTCGGAAAATTCGATTCTTCCATATTTAAACGCAAGGGCCAGAAAGGCGGAAATAGCGATATGCAGGGCGGAGACGGCTTGAGCTTCTAACATGAAACATCACATTAATATTGAGGGAATAAACTTGTATGCTTACCACGGTTGTTTAGATGAGGAAGCAAAAATAGGCGGCAATTATATTGTTGATGTTTATTTGATCACCGATTTCACAGAAGCTGCTAAAACCGACGACCTTACTAAAACTATTGATTATTGTACTGTCTACGAAATAGCAAAAGCTGAAATGGCCATTCGTTCTAAATTAATTGAGCAGGTTTGCGAAAGAATTTACACGCGAATTAGGAAAGAATTCCCAGCATTAATTTCAGCACACGTTAAAATCACAAAATTAGTTCCGCCCATGAATGGGGATGTGGATAAGGTAAGTGTGGAAATCAGAGATTAAGAGACCTACTTCAAAGCATCAAAATTCTTCTTTAAAAGATAATCGCCTTCTATAATAAGTTGGCTCATCACTTTGCCTCCCATGATAATGATCTCATTTTTGTTCTGGTGATTTACCTTAAACTCGTACTCTGTGGTTTCGTGACTTTTAGTTTCAAGTGCGGCGATGGTTAAAACATCGTGCTTAGAGATCAAAGTGTCTTTTTCAAGTTTAAAATTCCAATATGGTTTTTCCACCAGTTTTAGATAAGCGAATTTTTTATTGGGATATTCCACCATCGAAGAAGAATAATATCTTAAGCGATATTGATCATTCTTATTGATCACAATGTATTTATCAGTAATGGTGTACTTCTGTACTTTGCCCGAAATTTTTTGTCCTGATGCGGTAACTAATTGCTGCATGGCTTCTTCTACATGACACTGGTAGTAGGTCAATGAGTCGTTAGTTTTTAAACAGGCAATGTTTGTTTTTTTTAAATTATCGGGAAAAACAATTTTTTGGCTGTATCCTGAAAGGAACAGTACTGCAAAAAATATGAAAGAACCCAGGCGCATTAGTTATAAATTAATTCAATAAGTTTAGAAAGTTCGATCGCTTTTTGTTTTACAGCTTGCACATCGCTTCCTACTTTATCGTAGGTTAGTACCACTGCCATACGGCGGTAAGGGCGACTTGTAGGCTTATTAAAAATGCGGGCATCGGTATTGATAGTATCCAAGACTTTATTCAACCCTTTGTATTCTTTAACTGAACCGTTTTGCGATGCCAGCACAACTGCTGATGCGCCATGTTTTTCTAAAGTAATTTGCGGAATGGATAATCCTAAAATGGCACGGGCATGCAATTCGAATTCCGATAAATTTTGTGTGCCGGCCAAGGTTACCATTCCGGTATCATGGGGTCGTGGCGATAATTCCGAAAAATAAACGCCATTATCGGTCAAGAAAAATTCAACGCCCCAGATTCCGGCGCCGGTTAAGGCAGCAGTAACTTTTGCGGCCATGTCTTGCGCATCTTTCAGGTCTTTATCGCTTATCGCACAAGGCTGCCAGCTTTCCTGATAATCGCCACGCTCCTGACGGTGCCCAATCGGCGGACAGAAAAGGGTAGGGCCATTTTTTTGAGTAACTGTTAATAAAGTAATTTCGGAATTGAATTTCACGAACTGTTCAATGATCACCTCTTTATAATCGCCGCGAGAACCTTCCATGGCGTAGTTCCAGGACTTCTCAATATCAGCTTCTGTTTTTATAACGCTCTGCCCCTTACCACTACTGCTCATTAAAGGTTTGATCACGCAGGGAATGCCGATTTCTTTCACACCTTTTGTGAATTCTTCAAGTGTGGTGGCGTATTTGTATTTGGCCGTTTTTAGTCCTAATTCTTTTGCAGCCAGATCACGAATGGCTTTGCGGTTCATAGTAAAGTTGGCGGCTTTTGCACTTGGAACAACCGTGTACCCCTGTTTTTCATAATCATAAAACCGTTCAGTACGTATTGCTTCAATTTCAGGAACGATCAGATCAGGCTTATATTTTGCAACAATTTTATCCAAAGCATCGCCGTCGAGCATATTGATCACTTCAAAGGCATGGGCCACCTGCATGGCCGGCGCTCCTTCGTAGCTATCAACCGCAATCACGTACTGGCCTAAACGCTGTAAGGAAATAACCAGTTCTTTTCCTAATTCACCGGAGCCGAGTAAAAGAATTTTTTTCTGCATGATAATTTATTTAAATTGAATGGAAGAACCGCCTTCGAACATGGCTTTGAACACAACCAAATATGCTGCGTAACCTACAGCTATTCCTACTGTTCCTCCAATTAAAGCCCTTATTTTTCGCTTGTAACGTGCCGATCTTTCGTAGCCAAGAATATATGCATCACTGTCAATGTAATTCGGATTCGAAATAGTGCTGTGACGAATTCTTATTTTAGGAACACCGCTTACCGCCATAAAACCATAGGGTAAGATAGGACCAAAGAATGTCCCGGTGGCACCACCAACAAAACCCAACAAGCCTGCCGTGATCATACATCCATTACCTTTAAAACCTTTTCTGCCATCCTGTTCTCCTCTGATGAACATCATCATTTCATCCCGAGTAAAATAATTTCCTTTTACCGTATCCTGCGAGTAATAATAATCTTTAAATCCGTTTGCGTAATGCACCATGTATAGTTCTTCGTATTCGTAATGAATATTCCTTCCGGCTTTCTTATAATCAGGTATGGTCACAGCGCCTAAAAGTGTATCTAATACCTGAGCCACCACAACGTTACCGTTCATTAAAATAACAGTATCTTTTTTTTGAGAATATGCTTCTGAATAGCAAAGTACAATAAGTGAAAGGAATAATATAATTCGTTTGATCATAGGAGGAATATGGTTTAAAGGTACAAAAAGCATTTGTATACTAAAAGTCAAATGAAACTGAACTCTAAACCGTTTTTAACAGGAATGCAATTTGTGTGCGGGTTTTTACATGAGCGGTATTGGTTTTTAGGTCTATAATTCGTTAATTAGAATATTATTTCAACCATATGAAAAGATCCTTTCTAACAGCAATTGCCCTTGTCGCAATTCATTTCAGTTTCTCTCAAAAAATAAATACAAAGGCAGTATATCAAAAATGTACAGGTTTTGCCATTTCGAAATCGCTTAGCGAAATGCCCGTAATTGCTGAGGAGAATCTTAAAGAATCGGAAAAAAGGGAAATTGAAATTCGTCGCAGAACACCTGCGGCACTATATAATAAGTCTTCTCAGCCCGGAGTTGATCCAATTGCACAAAACACCATGGGAACACGAGCAATGGCTGGACCAATTGTTAACTGGCAGGGAACTACAGGAAATGCGTCACCGCCGGATCCGTCGGGGGCTGCGGGCACTAACCATTTTTACCAAGCCATAAATTTAAAACATACAATATATAATAAAACAGGAAGCATAATTGCAGGTCCTTTTGCTTTGAATAGTTTATGGGCAGGAAGTACAAATGATGGGGATCCGGTAGTTTTGTATGATAAATATGCTGATCGTTGGATGATGACGCAGTTTAACGGAACCGATGAGATCCTGGTTGCTGTTTCCACTTCTTCCAATCCAGCCGGAACTTATTTTACTTATACATTCGTGCCCGCTCCGGGAACGTTTCCCGATTATCCAAAGTATTCTGTTTGGAGTGACGGATATTATTGTACTTCTAATTTAGGTGCTCCTGAAAATGTAGCCGTATTCGACAGAACAAAAATGCTTGCCGGAAATCCTACTGCAGGCATGATATCACTGTTGTTGCCAAGTACCCCAAACAACGGGTTCTACGCTCCCTTATCTGCTGATGCGGATGGAACGCTTCCGCCATTTGGTACACCTTGCCCGCTGGTGTGTTATGAAGATGATACATGGAGTTCAGGCGGAACTGATCAACTGCATGTTTTTAAATTCACCACCGATTGGTTAGTGCCAACTAATTCTACTTTAGTGTTAGATCAGCTTTTGCCAACATCACCAATAAATGTGAACTTTAATGTTAATTGGGATGATGTTTCTCAACCGGGAACAACTCAAAAATTGGATGCCATTTCAGGAGTGTTGATGTTCAGAGCGCAATATAGAATTTGGACAGGTTATAACACCATGGTAATTAATCATGCGGTAATTACAAATTCAGTTACAAAACAAGTAGGCATTCGTTGGTATGAATTACGTCAGAATTCCATAACAGGTGTTTGGAGTATTTATCAGGAAGGAACCTATTCTCCGGATCTTCACAGCAGATGGATGGCAAGTATTGCCATGGATGATAATGGAAGTATTGGAATGGCTTACGCGGTTTCGAGCCCAACGGTATATCCATCTTTGCGCTACACGGGCCGTTTGGCGGGAGATCCTTTAGGATTAATGACCTTTTCTGAAACCATAGCAATTGCCGGTACAAGCTCACAAACTTTCTTTAATCGTTTTGGTGATTATTCTCAAACTTCTTTAGATCCTGATGGAATTACTTTTTGGCATACCGGAGAATATATGTCTGGTGGAGCAAAAACAAGAATTTTTTCCTGGCAAATCCCTTTAATGACAACCGGTGTAAATAACAGTGCGAATGCAAGCGCTCAATTAACGGTTTATCAAAATGAAAATAGTTTGAATATAAAGGGAATAAAAATTCCGGGTAATGGCGAAATGCAGGTTGATCTCTTTGATGTTTTAGGAAGAGAATTGATCAATAAAAAGGTAACGCCTTCCGATAATACGTTTGAAACCACAATGGATATTTCGACTTTGCCAAAAGCAACTTATTTATTGAGAGTTGGTTCATCACAATTTCAGAAAGTCATAAAAGTGATGATCAACTAAAATGAAACGTTATTTTTATTTCATAAACATCTTTTTATTTTTGGGTTGCAGTGTTTTTTCACAGGAAGCCCCTAAAGATGCCACACCAAAAACGATCGGCAAAGTTTCCCATCAATATAAAAAAGGTGGCTGTGCTTCTGTCATAGTTATTCAAAACCTTCCTCCTGAAGAACCTATCGTTTTAATACCCAAAACCCCTTTACCCAAAAAACTGGATAAGGAAGGTATGGAGATCAGATTTAATTACAGAAAGCTGAGAATGCCCAACCCCAAGGGTTGCGAAAAAGGCATACCTGCTGAGCTTAGCGATATCCAAAAAAAGTAATTAACAAATTTCCTACTTCGGTTAAATAAAAACCGCCTAAAACCTCAATTTTATGGGGAAAACCCCCTGTTTTTATTAAATTTGTTACTCTTTTTAAAAAACAGAACCCATGGATAAATTTGTTTCCCGTCATAACGGACCCCGCGAAAAAGAAGTACAAGAAATGCTAAAAAAAATTGGTGTTTCTTCAGTTGATGAATTAATTGAACAAACCGTTCCTGCTAACATACGTTTAAAGAAACCTTTAAAAGTTGGAAAAGCAATGACCGAGTTCGAATATAGCAAGCATTTAAAAGCGCTTTCAAAAAAGAACAAAGTGTTCCGTTCATATATAGGTTTAGGATATTACAATAATATTTTACCGGCGGTTATTCAGAGAAATGTTTTTGAAAATCCGGGTTGGTATACAGCATACACACCATATCAGGCAGAAATAGCACAAGGCCGCTTAGAGGCTTTGTTGAATTTTCAAACCATGATCATGGATCTTACAGCCATGCCTATTGCCAACGCTTCGTTATTAGATGAAGCTACTGCAGCTGCGGAAGCGGTATTCATGTTCCATAATAATCGCAGCAAGGCGAAACAAAATGCGCATAAATTCTTTGTAAGCAAAGATTCTTTCCCTCAAACCATTGATGTTATTAAAACGCGTTGTGCACCAATTAACATTGAAGTTGTTGTTGGAGATATTAATACGGTTAACCTTGATGATAATTATTTCGGCGTTTTCATTCAATATCCTGATATTAACGGAGAGGTAAATGACTACCGTGCATTTGTTGAAAAAGCAAAAACAAAAGAAATACAGGTAGTTGTTGCTTCTGATCTTTTAGCACTTACATTACTTAGCCCTCCGGGCGAGTGGGGTGCTGATTGTGTTGTAGGAAATTCACAGCGCTTTGGTGTTCCATTAGGTTATGGCGGACCGCACGCAGCATTCTTTACTTGTAAAGAAGAATACAAAAGACATATTCCAGGACGAATTATTGGTGTGAGTATTGATGCCGAAGGAAACAAAGCCTTACGTATGGCATTACAAACGCGCGAACAACATATTAAACGCGATAAAGCAACTTCTAATATTTGTACTGCACAAGCTTTATTAGCGATCATGGCAAGCATGTATGCCGTGTATCATGGTCCTGATGGAATTAAAGCCATTGCAGAACAAGTTCATGCTTTAACGAATCATACCGTTCACGAATTAAAAGTGATGGGTTATTCAATTAGGAACAGTCATTATTTTGACACGATCACAGTAAAATTAACCGGAAAAACTTCAGCTGAAAAAATAAAAGCACTTGCTGAAAAACAGGAAATTAATTTCCGTTACATTGATACTGAAACTGTAAGTATCTCTTATGATCAAACGGTAGGTTTACAAGATGTATTGGATGTGTTGAATGTATTCTCAACAGCTGCCGGTCATCCGAAACTTGAAACAGATTCTACAAAAAATTACGGTTCAAAAATTGCCGGCACTTTCGCTGAACGCAGATCAAAATATTTAACGCATCCTGTTTTTAACAGCTATCACAGCGAAACAGAAATGATGCGTTACATTAAGCGCCTGGAAAACAAAGATCTTTCTTTGGTACACAGCATGATCTCATTAGGTTCTTGCACCATGAAGTTAAATGCAGCATCAGAATTACTTCCTTTAACCTGGCCTGAATTTGCAAACATACATCCTTTCGTTCCTGCTGAACAGGCAAAGGGGTATTTACAAATGCTGAAAGAACTGGATAAAGATCTGAGTAACATAACCGGTTTTGCAAAAATGAGTTTGCAGCCAAATTCAGGAGCACAAGGTGAGTATGCAGGTTTAATGGTTATTCGTGCCTATCATATCGCGAACGGAAATAAACATCGTAACGTAGCCTTGATCCCTTCTTCAGCGCATGGCACCAATCCTGCAAGCGCAGCAATGGCGGGTATGACGATCGTTGTTACAAAATGCGATGCAAAAGGAAATATCGATCTTAAGGATCTTAAGGAAAAAGCAGAATTGCATAAAGATAATTTATCTTGTTTAATGGTTACTTATCCAAGTACGCATGGTGTTTACGAAGAAGGTATTAAAAAGATCACCAAAGTGATTCACGATAATGGTGGATTGGTTTACATGGATGGTGCAAACATGAATGCACAAGTAGGATTAACATCGCCTGGAAATATCGGCGCTGACGTTTGTCACCTGAATCTTCATAAAACATTTGCCATTCCGCATGGTGGTGGTGGCCCCGGTATGGGTCCTATTGGCGTGGTTGATAAACTGGTTCCGTTCTTACCGTCGCACACAATTGTAAATACAAGCGGTGATAAAGGAATTTCGGCAGTATCTGCAGCACCTTATGGAAGTTCATTAATTTTGTTGATCTCTTACGGTTATATTAAAATGTTGGGAAGTGATGGTTTAAAAGCTGCTACTGAAACAGCAATTTTAAATGCCAACTATATGAAGGAAGTATTGAAAGATCATTACAAAATACTTTATACCGGTAAAAGTGGAAGATGCGCTCACGAAATGATCCTGGATTGCAACGATTTTAAAATGGCAAGCGGTGTTGAAGTAGCTGATATGGCTAAGCGTTTGATGGATTATGGCTTCCATGCGCCAACAGTTGCTTTCCCGGTTGTAAATACTTTAATGGTAGAGCCAACGGAAAGTGAGAACAAAGGAGAGCTGGATCGTTTTTGTGATGCCATGATCTCGATAAGAAAAGAGATTCAGGAGATCATTGATAACAATCTTGATAAAGCTGATAACGTAATTAAGAATGCACCGCATACTGCAAAATTGGTAGTGAGCGATAATTGGACAAAACCATACTCACGTGAAAAAGCGGCTTATCCATTGAAGTGGGTTCGTGATAATAAATTCTGGCCTAGTGTTGCGAAAGTTGACAATGCTTACGGTGACAGAAATCTGGTTTGCTCTTGTGCGCCAATTGAGGCATATATGGACGAAGCCATAGAAGCATAACTGATGAATATGTGTTAATGAGATGATGAAAGTCATCTCATTAACAATGAAATTTCTGGACCTTGCTCCTTAAATATTCTTAATCCCGTTTCAAAGTGATCACCCTAAAAAGGATCTTATATTTTACTTTTGTTTTATTTCTTTTTTCTTGCAGCGAGAAAAAAAATGAGACACGATCGTCTATGGTCAAGTGGGCAGATAGAACGGATAGCATTTTAATAGCTGAATCTAAAAGTCATCCTAAGATCGATTCTCTTTTGAGAAAGATGAATCAAGAGAATGTGGATACACTGAAGATAGCCAAGCTTTTGGTTATCGCTAAAAAACTGGATGCCACACCTTCAAATATAATTTGCAGTGATATTCAGAATCGGTCTTTAGCCATTAATTATAGTGAAGGATATTACCAGGCTTCTTTAGCAAAGGAGTTTAATTTTGCCAATACATCACAGTTTGATTCGGCCAAGCGATACCATGAATTCATAAGTACCTGGGCTCTGAAAAATAGCAGGAAAGATGCTGTTATTCAGGACATGCTCAATTATGCAGTTGCATTTGAAATGCGTAAAAAACTAAAAGCTTCCGATAGTTTGTTGCTCAAAGCAATTGATCTGACCAATGAATTGAAGGTTAAGAACAAAGGGCAAATGGCGCTGGCTTATTATTTTCTGGGAAAAAATAAGAATGTTGAATTTGATAACATAAGTGCTTTAAAATACTTGAATGAGGCGGCAAAACATTCTGTGGATGCAAACAACGATGAACTAGCAGGCGATGTTTATTTCAGAATTGGTGAGTGTTATTTAATGGAATCTGATTTCAACAATTCACTTGTGGCTTATGGTAATTCATTGGTATATTGTAAAAAGGTTAACGATCAAAGAACCATGGCGTCGGTTTTGTCGGCTATCGGAGAAATTTACATGAATAAAGGAGATCTTAAGAAAGCGTTTGAGAATTTGAATACTTCACTTGAGATGGCAAAAAAGACAAATTATCCATACCAGGAAGCTTACACTCTATCAACGCTTGGCTCGGCTTATCAAGCAGACTCTAACTATACCAAGGCCATAGAGTGTTTTCAAGAATCAAATAAGATCTACAGATCGTTCAATGTTGATCATCATAGCAGTGAGATAATTTTAAATGATCTAAACATTGGAACAGTTTACATCTCGAGGAAGGAATACACTAAGGCAAAAACAGAACTTGAAAGGATATACAAACTCACTGATGTGGAAATAGATCCGGCCATTGCTGCAGAAACAATGAATAATTTAAGTGAGGTCTATTTTTACACCGGAAATTACAATAGGTCCAGAGAACTCTCAGAAAAGTCTTTGATAATAACGAAACAAAACGAACTTCAATTAGCAATGGAACACTCTTATGAACTGCTTTATAAGATCCATGAAAAGAAAAGAGATTTTGAAAAGGCTCATTTTTTCTATAAGGCACTCACCAAATTGTCTGACAGTCTCAGTAATAAAACCCAGATCAAAAAATTTGCTGAACTCGAAAATGACATAAAACAAAATCAACTTAAGGCAGAGCACGACATACGCGAAACGCGCTTAGAGAATGAGAAATTGCAGAAGGAAAAGGAAATTAAACAACATCAAACCACAAGTTTGGTAATTGCCATTGGATTTCTTGTTTTACTTATTTTCTCTGTTATTATTTATATAAGTCTGCAGAACAATAAAAAGAACACCAAGATCATCTCAGAGCAAAAGAGAGAAGTAGAACAGCAAAATGAGATCATAGAACAAAAGAAGAAAGAGGTTTTAGATTCGATAGAGTACGCAAAAAAAATTCAAGAGGCCATTTTGCCTTCACACGAAAATATTAAGAAAATTTTCCCCCGATCTTTTGTATTGTACGAACCGAAAGATATTGTTGCAGGTGATTTTTATTGGCTGGAAAAAACAAATGATGGGATCTTGATAGCCGTTGGAGATTGCACGGGGCATGGTGTTCCAGGGGCAATGGTGAGTGTGGTTTGCAGCAACGCGCTAAACCGTGCAGTAAAAGAATTCGGAATATGCGAACCGGGTTTGATCTTAGATAAGGTGCGTGAAATTGTGGTGGAGACATTTGAGAAATCGGGTAGTGAAGTGCAGGATGGAATGGATATATCCTTACTTTCTCTTTCTACAAAGCAAGACGGCGATCTGATAAATGTAAAATGGGCAGGTGCAAATAATCCGCTTTGGTATGTTAGTGAAAATGAATTCATCGAAATAAAAGGCAACAAACAACCCGTAGGTAAATATGTTCGCAAAGATCCATTTACAACTCAAAGCTTGAGTTTTAAAAAAGGCGATCTGGTTTATTTGATAACAGATGGTTTTGCCGATCAGTTTGGTGGTGATAAAGGAAAGAAATTCAAGTACAAAACGCTTCATGAGCTTTTATTGAAAAATGCTTCGCTTGATGTTGAAGAGCAAAAAGTGATCTTAAAAAACACCTTCCAAACCTGGAAAGGTAGTTTAGAACAGGTTGATGATGTTTGTATCTTAGGCATCAAGTTCTGAACTAGGCCAAAAACTTCAACAAGATCCGTGATTTTCAAAATGGATTTAGTCCAAATTAAGGGCCTCGCTAGTAATTATTTAAGCCGAAATATTTGAACAAACGGCCAAAATTCTTAATAAACAACCTGTTTTGTATCCAAATATTTTATGTAATTAAATGATAGTCAATATCTTAATCTTGTATTTTCTAATTGTTTATGATTAAAAAAACCTCTACCTTCCATTGTTAAATGTCAAATACTGTAATAGAAATAGATAGCGGCTCAATTGATAAACTCAATACTGAAGCTTGGGCCATTAATCGAAAGGATGCCTCGAAAGCTATCGAAATGAGTCGTCAGGCTTACGATGAATCTCTTGCATTAGGATATAAAAAGGGTATTGCATTAGCGTTAAAAACATTAGGTACTGCACACATTTGGATCTCAAAGAATGAAGAAGCAGCGAGTTATTGTTTCGAGGCCATTTCCATTTTCAAAGAACTTGATGATAAAATAAATGAGGCTGAAACCTGCTATTATGTTGGCGCCAATTTTTTCTATTTGTCAGATTATGATACTTCTATAAAATATTACAACAAGTGCTTCGATATTAATAATGAAATTAATTATGAACCCGGCATGGCAAATGGGCTCAATGGTTTGGGAACGGTTTATTACACTATTGAACAAAATGATAAAGCACTTGATGTTTTAACCCGCAGCCAGAAATTATGCGAAAAAAATAATACTGTTGATGTTTTGGCAAGAGTTTTAGATGGATTAGGTGAGACCTATTACAATTTAAAAGATTACGATAAAGCATTAAAATATTATAAAGAATGTATTCCGCTGGCCAATAAACTTGGCGGCTTTAAACAAGTGGAAGCCTTTGCTCATGATGGTTTGGGAAGAACCTATACCGGAAAAAAAGAATTCGAAAAGGCCTTTGAACAATATAATTTAAGCCTCGACATTCGTCGCGAAATTGGTTTTAAAGTTGGTGAAGCCACCACTTTATTTAATATTGGAAATTTATTCATTCAAAAAGGAGATCTTGAAAAAGCGATCTCTTTTTTGGAACAAAGTCACGAACTTTCCTTAAAAGTAAATTCAAAAGAAGGTATTTATAAGTCGAGTGAGAAACTTGCCGAGATCTACGAAAGATCCAAACGTTTTGAAGATGCCATTAAATTTTTTAAGATCGCACACTCGGCCCGTGAAGAAGTTCGTAACGAAAAAACAAATCAATTAGTTAAAAGTGTTGAACTGCAGCATAAAATGCTTCAGTCGCAGGCCGAAAAATTATTACTTGAAGAAAAAGCAAAAGAACTTGAGAGCTTTTCGGATAACCTGGTTTTGCTGGGAAAGATCGGTCAGCAGATCATTTCATATTTATCGGTAGAAGACATTGTAGAAAAAGTTTATGAGCACGTGAACTCTCTTATGGATGCAACCGGCTTTGGTATTGGCCTTCATAAGCCGGAATCCAACCAAGTGGTGTTTCCTGTTTACATTGAGGGCGACGAAAAATTTCAAAACATAGTTTATAATTTAAATGACCCTGACCGCCTTACAAATATTTGTTTTAAAGGACGAAAAGAAATCATTATTAATGATTTTGATAAGGAAATATACGATCATATATCTGCACATCAAGCCCCACTTTATGGGAAAAAGGTTGAATCCATAATCTATCTTCCACTCATTGTGAAAGAAAAAATAATGGGGGTAATTACTGTTCAGAGCTTTAAAAAAAAAGCATACAGTCCTTACCACGTTAACATGCTTCGCAATCTGGCCGCCTTTGCTGCCATTGCTTTGGAAAACGCTCAGCTTTACGAAGAGCAGGAAAATAAAGTAGAACTCCGTACTCAGGAGTTGGTAACTAAGAACGAGGAAGTTGAGAAAGCGTATCAGAATAACCGTTTGCTGAGTGAGATCGGCCAGCAAATTACTTCTACTCTTAATTTCGAAGAGATATTCACCAAACTAAATCATTTCGTTGGGCAATTAATGGATGCCGGTTATTTCGGTGTTCGCATTTACAATACCGAGCGAAATGTTATTGAATACAAATACGGAATTGAAAAGGGTGTGAAAAAACCCGACGGCATTGAAGTACCGATGTCGGATGTGGATAATTATTCGGTTTGGTGTGTAATGAATAAAAAGGAGATCTTCATTAATGATAATCTCACTGAATATACCAAATACACAAAACAGATCCGTGTTGTTTCCGGCGATCTTCCACACTCATTGATATTTTATCCCATGATGATGGGCGATAAAATATTAGGAGTAATTACGGTTCAGAGTTTCAATAGAAATGCTTATACGCCCTATCATCTTGATATATTAAAAACCCTTGCTTCTTATACTGTTATTGCATTGGATAATGCAGCGCTTTATGAGAACATGGAAGAAAATGTAAAGGAAAGAACGGTTGAACTTGTAAAGCAAAAAGAGGAAGTTGAGAAGACCTACGAGAATACACGTTTATTGAGTCAGCTAGGTAAAGAGATCACTTCCACATTATCATTGGAAGAGATCATTGATAAAACATACGCTAACGTAAATAATTTAATGGATGCCTTTGGTTTTGGAGTTGGTGTATTCAACAAAGAAAATAATGAGATCCTTTATCCCTTGTATGTGGAAGGAACAGATCGCTTTAAGAATATTGTAGATCCGGTAAACAAAGAACAATTAGCAGGGATCTGTTTTTTAGATCAGAAAGACATAATCATTAATAATTTTAAAGAAGAAATTCTTGATCATGTAGGACATTACATAGCTCCAACGCACGGGCTTGAAGTAGGCTCTCTTATTTACTCGCCGCTTTTTGTAAAAGGAAAAGTAATTGGGGTGATCACAGTGCAAAGCCTGCAAGGAAATGCTTATACCGATTATCACGTTCAAATCGTGAAGAATCTTGCAGTATACGTGGCTATTGCCATCGATAACGCTTCGCTGTACAGTAACATGGAGCTTCGTGTACAGGAACGCACAAAGGAAATTGAAAAAAATTATAATGATACCAAATTATTAGGGCAGATCGCAGAAGACATCAGCGCTTCACTTTCGATGGAGACCATTATTTCGGAAGTATATAAGAACGTAAACAAACTGATGCGGGCGGATTGTTTTGGGATCGGAATATATAATGCGCAAAACAATCGCCTCGAATTTAAAGGCTTTGTTGAGAATGATGTGATCATGGAAGATTATGGTTATGATGCAAATGATCCGAATCGTTTGGCCACACAATGTTTTTCCCAGGATAAAGAAATTTTCATAAACGATTACTCTGCAGAGTACACAAAGTACCTTAAAGGGATGCAGGCTCCTGTTTCAGGGAAGGATTCAAGCTCCATTGTTTATCTGCCACTTTCTTCAAAAGAAAAAGTCATTGGTGTTCTTACGGTTCAGAGTTTCGAAAAAAATGTTTATTCTTCCTACCATTTAAATATCCTTAAAAATCTTGCTGTTTCCATTGGAATTGCATTGGATAATGCGCACCTCTACCAGAACATGGAAGAAAAAGTGAACGAGCGTACACTTGAAGTGGTTAAGCAAAAAGAAGAGATCGAAAAAACATACGAAAACACAAGGTTGCTCGGACAGATCGGAAAAGAAATTACTGCGACTTTGTCTATTCAAGAAGTGATAGGAAAAGTTTACGAGAGTGTTAATACCTTAATGGACGCTTCGGTTTTTGCCATCGGTATTTATCGTGAAGATCTGAAACGACTTGTGTTCTCCGGCACCATGGAAAATGGAAAGAACTTACTGGATTATGCTTATGCCTTAACGGATGATACACTTTCTGTTTGGACCTTTAATAATGAAAAAGAGATCTTCATAAATGATTATGAGGCAGAGCATTTGAAATACGTTAAGTCAGATTATTCTGCGGTATTGGGTGATGAAACTGTTGCCATGATGTTCATTCCAATATTTGGAAAAGAAAAAAAACTTGGAGTGATCTCTGTTCAGAGTTTTAAGAAAAACTCTTATACTGACTATCATTTGAACATACTTAGAAATCTTTCGGTTCATATAGGTATTGCTATCGATAACGCTTCCTTATACGCGCACATGGAAGATATGGTGCAGGAGCGTACAGTTGAGGTTACAAAACAAAAAGAACAGCTCGAGAAGAACTTTCAGGATACAAAACTCATTGCGCAGATCATCAAAGACAGCGCAGCTTCTTTATCGATAGAAACAATTGTTGCAAAGGTTTACGAAAACATAAATAACCTGATGAAGGCGGAATGTTTTGGAATGGGGTTATACAATCCTTTGACAGAGAGTTTGCAGTTTCCTGGTTTTATTGAACGTTCAGAAAAAATGGAAACCTTCGAATTCTTTTTAAAGGATAAAGACCGTTATGCAGTTTGGTGCTTTGATAATGAAAAGGAAATTGTAATTAATAATGCGCCGCTTGAATATAGTAAATATATAAAGGTTCGTAAAGCCCCTGTTGCCGGCCAGTCTCCGGAATCTATTATTTACCTTCCCTTATTTACAAAGGAAAAGAAGATCGGTGTTTTAACTGTACAAAGTTTTTCTCCGAATGCTTATACCGAGTATCAGGTTAACATATTGAGAAGCCTTTCTTTGTCTATTGCTATCGCGCTTGATAACGCAAATCTATACGGTAATCTTGAGGAAAAAGTAAGAGAGCGAACCGCTGAGGTTATTGAACAAAAGGCAATTATTGAAGAAAAAAATAAGGACATTACAGATAGCATTAAGTACGCTAAAAAAATTCAGCTGGCATTAATTCCTGATGCAGAAGTGCTAACAAAGCCTTTTCCTGAAAGTTTTATTTATTACAAACCAAAGGATATTGTGAGTGGTGACTTTTACTGGGTAGAGAATTTTTCAAATGAAGTAACGGTTTTTGCTGTGGCCGATTGTACCGGACACGGTGTGCCGGGGGCTTTTATGTCGCTAATTTGTATCGACTTGATGAACCAGGTTATCAAAGACCAGAATGTAACAACACCAGGCCAGGCGCTTACTATACTTGATGATAAAGTTCGACTAATGCTTAACAAAAGTTCGGATAATACATCCAACGATGGGATGGACATAGCGCTTTGCGCCTACCATAAATCAACAATGACCTTACAATATTCGGGCGCGCATCGCCCATTGATATTGATCAGGAACGGTGAGTTAACAGAGTATAAGGCCAGCAAACATTCGATAGGTGGATATTTGATCGGAAATAAAATCTTTGACGATAATCATATTCAACTTCAAAAAGGAGATGCTGTCTATATTACAACGGATGGTTTCTCGGATCAGTTTGGCGGAGAGAACGGAAAAAAATTCAAGTTTAAAAAACTGCAGAAATTGCTCATGACCATTGCACACATGCCAATGAAGGATCAACACGATCTGCTTGAAGAAGCATTTGTGAGCTGGCGTGGCAAACATGAGCAGGTAGATGACGTTTGTATAATCGGGATAAAAGTATAGAATGGTAAAGAACAAGCGCATATCAATGGCCATTCAGGCGCAGCACATGGCGCAAGGGTAATCGAATTTTTGATTTGTTGAATTCTGGATTTCTGGAATTCCACATAGCATTAATTCTAAAAATCAAAAATTCTAAAAATCAAAAATCATTAAAATGGCAAAAGAAGTAAAAAACGTAGAATATGGTCTTGAAAAAATATTTGAAGGCGCACAGGATTTCCTCCCTTTATTAGGAACAGATTATGTAGAGTTTTATGTGGGTAACGCGAAGCAGTCGGCTCACTATTATAAAACGGCATTTGGTTTTCAATCATTAGCTTATTCAGGTCTGGAAACCGGCGTAAAAGATAAAGTGTCTTATGTGCTTAAGCAAGATAAGATCCGCCTGGTGTTAACTACTGCTTTGGTAAGTGATTCACCGATCGGAGAACACGTAAAAAAACACGGAGATGGAGTTAAAGTAATTGCACTTTGGGTGGAAGATGCCCGCAAGGCATTCGAAGAAACGGTTAAGCGAGGCGCCAAACCATTTATGGAACCTACTGTTGAGAAAGATGAACATGGTGAAGTGGTTCGTTCGGGGATCTATACTTATGGTGAAACGGTTCACATTTTTACAGAGCGAAAAAATTACAAAGGAATATTTTTACCCGGATTCAAAGAATGGAAAAGCGATTACAACCCAACACCAGTAGGATTGAAATTTATTGATCATATGGTTGGTAATGTGGGTTGGAATCAAATGAATAACACGGTGAAGTGGTACGAAGATGTAATGGGTTTTGTAAACTTTTTGAGTTTCGATGATAAGCAGATCACTACCGAGTATTCTGCTTTGATGAGTAAAGTAATGAGTAACGGAAATGGCCGCATTAAGTTCCCGATAAATGAACCGGCAGTAGGAAAGAAAAAATCGCAAATTGAAGAGTACATTGATTTTTATGAAGGTGCAGGCGTACAGCACCTGGCGCTGGCTACAGATGATATTATTACAACTGTAAAAGAATTAAAAGCGAGAGGCGTTGAATTTTTACCACCTCCGCCGCAAGCTTATTATGACGAGATCCCAAAACGTTTGGGTGTGCATCGCGATATGATGAAGGAAGATATCAAGGAGCTTCAGAAGTTATCCATTTTAGTGGATGCTGATGAAGAAGGATATTTGCTTCAGATATTTACCAAACCTGTTGAAGATCGTCCAACTTTATTTTATGAGGTTATTCAACGCATGGGCGCCAAAGGTTTTGGAGCCGGTAATTTTAAAGCCTTGTTCGAATCGATAGAAAGAGAACAGGCATTAAGAGGAACTTTATAAATTAATATCCTAATAAAAAAAGCTGCCGGACCCACTCCGGCAGCTT
Organism: Bacteroidia bacterium; assembly: GCA_025362575.1. Taxonomy (GTDB): domain Bacteria; phylum Bacteroidota; class Bacteroidia; order B-17B0; family Aurantibacillaceae; genus JAHEYG01. The sequence continues at coordinate 43,979 of JANYIQ010000250.1, read as the reverse complement.
TTCGAAAAGCTATCTGAGGCGCACCTCTGATGGCTTTTTTTGTAAACTACCAGACCCCTCCGGTAGTTGTTTATTATGCAAATAATTCTATTTGCTTAAAGTACAGGTTTCATTGCTTGTAGTGCCTGACTCTGTAACTGATTTAGATTGGCAGTTTGATAGAGCCTGGCTTTTTGTGATCTTAGAGAATTTTTTTACTTCTCCACCGGTTGCATCTGTACAAGTACAGGTCCAGTCTTTTTTGCATGATGCAAAAGATAATGCTACTAAGGCAATTGATAATATGGTTATTTTTTTCATGATCTTGTTTTTTTGGTTTTAAATTATTTTAAAGAGCAAGTACGTGTTTCTGTATAAGGTTGCCCGGTTGGAGTTACTTGAAGTGACATGCAAGCCGATTTAGCTTGGCCTTTTGTTACTTTTTTATAGACTACCTGATATTCCGATGTTGTAGCACCCGGTGAATTGTCGGTTGTCGTGCATTTGCAGGTTCTGTCTTTTTTGCATGATGCGAACGATAGTGCAACTAATGCAATTGATAATATGGTTATTTTTTTCATTTTTATAAGTTTTAAGTTTATTATTTAATTGTACACGTCATGTCTTGAGTAACGTCAGTTTTAGTGGTTGTTCCACCGCTGGTGAAAGAATCAGTAAAGGTTAAAGTACGTGAATTGCAATCCGCTTTACCTTTTGCCGTTTTCTTTGTGGCGCTGTTTAACACTTCAGTGTAAGCTTCCGGAGAAGAACTTGAAGTTGGACCTGAGTTAATAGTACCCGATTGAGTTACTGTTGTAGTAGTTGTACCGGTACAAGTACAGGTTCTTGATTTTTTGCATGATGCTAAACTTAGAGCAATTAATGCAAACGAAAATAGTGTGATCTTTTTCATTTTGTTTGTTTTTGGTTTTTAATTGTTGTTTTTAACTGTTTATTTATTTTGTTGAATTGATTTTTTTTGTTTCATGCTTTTGGTTTTCCTTTCTTTTTGTTTTATGTTGATTTTTGGGTTTAAGAGTTTAAGGCACGGTGACTACAATTGTTTTTTTTGTTATGTTTCCGTCACGGTCAACAATAGTGAAAGTCAGAGTTTCTGTTCCTGACTGATTCCTGACGTAATACAATACATCAACGGTATATCCATTGTATTCATCGGAAGTAAGGTGGTGATTAAAGAACGTTGTTGTGTTTGTACTGCCGTCATAAGAAACGGAAGCATTGAAACTGGTCAGGTTATCTTCAGTTTTTGTTACAATTAGCCCAAACAAAAGCGTGTCCTGTTTTGCAGAAGTAACATTTGTTGAAATGTATTTCCCGCCGGTTTTAAAAGCCATATCAGGAGGAACCCGTGGATCAACAGTTTGCGAGGCACTCTTTTTTTTGCAGCCGGTTCCGATCAAGACAATGGTAATGAGCAGGAGGGATATTAATTTTTTCATAGCTTTTATATTTAGATAGTTATTTTAAAATTGAGTGAAACATTTCTTCCTATATTATAAATGCCATAATATTTAAAGCGTGATAAATGGTCGTAATAGGCCGCATTCAAAAGGTTGTTACCCGTGAGAGAAAGTTGAATTATGTTCTTTGGATTTTTAATAGTTAAAGAAGCTGATGCATTCAACAAATAGTACTCAGGTGTTGAAGTTTCAAATTCTCCGGGACGATTCTGAGTGAAAACATAGGTAACTCCGGGTTTGATCGAAAACTCACTTATTTTTTTTGAATTTTTGAAACTCAATTTAATGTCTGAGTTTAATTTTGGTGCAGGAATAAAGGGAAGATCTTTTCCATTATCTAATTTGCCGTCAATATAAGAGTAGCTGGTGATCCAGTTGAACCAGCTAATGTTTTTGGGATGAATGTCGGATGTAAATTCAACACCTTGTATGGTGGCATTTCGCTGCAAATAATTGTAGATCTGGAATCCTATGTATTCTGTTGTATCCGGGGCCAGATAAATATAATTTAAAAAGCGATTGTAGTATCCCGTGGCTGTAAGATTAATAAAGGAAGATCTTAATGAAAGTGCAAGATCGCCACATATATTCTGTTCTATCTTCATGTCAATGTTTCCGATCTCGTATCGATATGTGCCTTCATGCAAACCGTTCGATGATAGTTCAGCAAGATTAGCGGAACGATAGCCGCTGGAAAAATTTCCTTTTACATTAAAATATTTCGTATCGAAAACGCTTATCCCTAAAGAACCATTTATTGCATTGTAGTTTCTTGAAAACGGCACTATTTTATATCCCGGGCCGCTTGGGTCGGTATTAATAGTTCCTGTTGTAAAAGTTTGTACACTTCTATAATCATATCTTAAGCCACCCTCAATAACAAGATGATTTAAGTTGGCTTTTACATAGCTATAGGCCGAACTTTCCATTACAGTAGCATCCGGTATTATTGTTCGTGCACCAAGGTTCGTATTTGTTTGATAGAGATCTTGTGTACCAATATTGAATTCTATTTTTTCACGGATCAATTTTGTCCACACAATATTTGTGATGTAAGAGTTTAATTGCATGTTCAAACTAATTTTATTTCCGCCTTCCTGCTCCTGACGGTTGTTACTTTGGTAACCCAGATTTAATTTCAGTTTGGATCTTTTCAGGAAGAAACTATTTTGGGAACTGAAAACATTTAAATTAACGGTATGATGCGGTCTGTCAAAACTTCTGCTCATTCTGTCGTCAGGAGTGTCTTTCAGCATTAATGTATCCATTAAAAACCCGAAATTACTTTTGGTGTACATGTAATTATTCTGACTGATCCAGCGCTTGCCGTTAAAACCAAATCCTACTTTACCGTAGTACCCGCCAAAGCGTGAATTTAATACGCGTTTATTATCACCACCGGAGTAATCGGCATGACTGTCTTCTCCGAAACGAATTCTCCAGTTTATTTTTTGCGTGGCACCTTTCACGCCAATATCTGTTGCATTGCCAAATGTGTTAGAAAAAAAGCGGGTCGAAAAATCGGCTTTCACTGTTTTAACCGGCGCACTCTTTTCTTCAATGATGTTTATGACTCCACCCATTGCTTCCGATCCGTATAATAGAGAGGCGGCACCTTTTATGATCTCAACTCTATCAATACCTACATCCGATAAACCTAAACCATGTTCATCTTGCCACTGCTGGTTATCAAATCTTAATCCATATAATACGGTTTGGATCCGATTGCCATATAAACCGCGAATAACGGGCTTTGTGATACCTGCGCCGGTGCTTAATTGATTAACTCCCGGAATTTTCGCAATGCCATCACTTAAATTTAAAGCACCACTTGTTCGCATGTCTATAACATCAATCTGCGAAATGGTGTTTGCCGTTTTATCGCTGGCAGAATTGTTTGTTCCGTAAATAACAACTTCAGGATACTGAACGAAACTTGGTTTTAAACGGATGTTTTTTTCCACAAGAGTATCGTTCAAATTTATTGTGAGTATCTGAGTTTCAAACCCAAGTAATTTATACATCACTGTATATCTTCCTCGCGGAAGTTTATTGAACTGATAAGCTCCCGATGAATTTGTTTGTGCTACAATATTCAATTCAGAAATGGAAACGATCACGCGTGACAGATCAGTTAGGCTGCTGTCGGAATTAACAATGCCCTTTAAAGTTACCTGAGCATAGCCATTAACCGTTATCAGAATTAAAATATGTAGTAATAATTTTTTCATTCTGCTGCTTTACAAAGTGTAATGCATGGCATAATTGTGTTCTTGAAATAACCGAAATAGTAAATAACAGGGGATAATGGCAGACAGTGCCTTTTCTTAAGGAAATAGAAGATCAAGATGATCTCTGAAAAGAAAAAGAAAATTCTGCTTAACTGAAATCAGGAGGAGGAACCTCGCAGCCAATAAAGGCGGATGATAAATTGCAGGTCAAGGGATCTAAAATGTTTACGGATATTAACGCAGGAGAAAGATCAATTGAAACGGAAGTATTAGACAAGAATTTCAGTGCTAAAAACTGTTTCAGAAGTTTTAATGGGTGGTTTGATGAATTGGATGAAGAACTGAAAACTGAAGCATATTCATCTTTTATTTGCTTTTCCTGTTCATCGGATAAAAGTTTCAGTATCACATGGCCTTTCTCGGAACTAATGGATACCACATCAAATAATTCGCCATTATAGATTACTTCCTTGTTCTCGTCTTCCCATTTCAGTGTTTTACTGTTTGCATAAAGTTCAGATGGGTTTATATCAATGATCGTTAGGTCGAGCTTGTTTTGGTTGGCTTTTATGTATGATTTAATTTCCGACCTATGAATCGATAAACCTGCCTTATAAATAAAGAAACTTCCGGCAGAAAACACCGAAATGATCGTTAAAAGGAGTATAGTGCTATACTTTTTCAATGCTTAAATATACAAATTTTTTAATTATCGAACAAAAGCCAAAAAACTTAAAAATGCCCGAACAAAGGCCTAAATCACCTAAATACCGGCCTTTTTGTATAAAGAATAATTAAACAATAAGTATTACCTTTACAGGGTTATGCAAATTGAAGTTCTAAAATCCAAACTGCACAGGGTAACCATTACAGAGGCTAACCTGGATTATATAGGAAGTGTTACCATTGATGAAGATCTTATGGATGCTGCTGATCTGGTAGAAAACGAAAAGGTTGATATTTACAACTATCGTAATGGTGAGCGTTTTCATACTTATGTTTTAACCGGTAAACGCGGCTCGGGAGTTATTTGTCTCAACGGACCGGCTTCCTTGAAAGTTTCAACAAACGATGAGATCATTATTGCATCTTATGCTTTGATCGATTATAAAGACAGAAAAGATCATAAGCCTTCTGTTGTTTTTCCTGAAGCTAAAACCAATAAATTAAAAAAATAATTCTTCGGCAAGCTCAGAATGACAGGCGGAAGAATTGAAAAAGATGAAACCAAAAACTAAATCCATAATTCAATTTACAATTTTATTGGGTTTAGGAATTCTATTGATCTGGTTTGCCCTTCGTGCTGTTGCCAGCGAAAAGGATAAGATCATTTTCGCCTTTAAAAATGCAGATTATTTTTGGGTAGGGGTGTCAACCGTTATAGCTTTTTTCGCCCATTTTTTAAGAGCTTACCGCTGGAATTATTTATTGCAACCATTAGGCCATAAAACATCTTTGTTCAACGCCACCGCAGCGGTTTTTATTGGTTATTTCGCTAATTACGCTATGCGTTTAGGAGAGGTTTTACGCCCAACTATTATTGACAGGTACGATAAAGTACCCTTTCAGGCGGGCTTTGGTACTGTGATTACAGAGCGTCTCATCGATTTTATTTTATTGGCTGTAATTTTTGTACTTACCTTATTATTTCAGTTCTCTGAGTTAGGAGGATTAGCCGAAAAATACGTGTTTTCGGGACTGCGCGTCAAGTTGGGATTTTTTATTCAGAATCCTGTTTTGGGAATTATTGTCGTACTTGTGTTTTTAGGAGCCTTAGTTGGATTATTCATGTTGCGTAAAAAAATTGCGGGCGCATTAAAAGGTAAGTTCGGCAAATTTTTATTAGGTTTTGGAGAAGGTTTGTCTTCCATAAAAAATGTAAAGAATATTCCAATGTTCATTTTGCTAAGCATTTTAATTTGGGTAATGTACTTTTACTCTCTTTATTTTTGTTTAAAGGCTTTGCCTGAAACAGCTGGTATTGGTCAAAAAGAATGTTTAACCTTAATGTTATTTGGTACTTTTGGAGTAATATTTACACCGGGCGGATTAGGCGCCTACCATATTTTAATAACCGAATTGTTAGTGTTCTTTGGTGTGGCAACGGCACCTGCAGTTGCTTTACCTTGGTTAACCTGGACCTCTCAGTTAGTATTGGTTACTGTTTTTGGATTGATATTTCTGGGTATTTTACCAATTGTAAACAAGAAAAAAAATGAGCCTGCACAATAAATTGAGCCAGAAATTACTTGATAAAGATAAGCTTCAGCGCGAGCTTAACCTTTGGCGTTTTAAGGGCAAGAAAATAGTATTTACCAACGGCTGTTTTGATATTTTGCATGCCGGCCATGTGGATTATTTAAGCCGTGCCCGCGATCTTGGTAACATTTTAATTTTGGGATTGAATACCGATGCTTCCGTAAAACGTCAGAATAAATCGCCCGAAAGACCTGTGAACAATGAGCAAGCCCGTGCACTTGTTCTATCCGGTTTAGAAAGCGTGGACGCCATTATTTTATTTGATGAAGAAACACCTTATGAACTCATTAAATTCGTGCAACCTGATGTTTTGGTAAAGGGCGACGATTACAAACCCGAGGATATAGTAGGTTACGATATTGTTAAAGCCAAAGGCGGGGAAGTGATCTCGATGCCTTTAGTGCAGGGCTTTTCAACTACAGCAATTATCAATAAACTTAAAAAATAATTTTCAGGACAGTCTTTTTTGGGCGGCATTCGGGCTGTCCGCTTTAGCTTATTCGCAAAACAAAATGCCTGTGCGCTGCGGTGGCTTCTTTCAGTCGCCTCCTCGCTGCTACAGCATTTTTTGTTTTGCTTCATAAGGCTGTCGCTTCCATCCCTGCCGCAACCAGCCTTTAAAATCACATTCCACCGTTAATATCTTAACCATTATTAGCATTAAGCTCTTATGCTATTACGTAATTTTAGTGTTTACAAGACAAAAAGTGAGTAATCCATTAAAAAAACTGGCCGGTCAAACGGTAATTTACGGCTTGGGCAGTATTGGTCCTAGAATGATCAATTATTTATTTCAATTAGCACTTTCTTATATTTATACGGTTCCTTCTGACTTAGCGTCTAACACCTTATTTTATTCATACATCAGTTTCGTAAATATCATTTTTACATATGGTATGGAGACTGCTTTCTTTAATTTTTCAAGTAAAACAGATGAAAAAGATAAAGTATATTCAACGGCACTCATTTCCATTTTCTCCACAACTTTTATTTTGTCTCTTGTGTTGTGTTTGTTTTCTCAGAGTTTAGCTGAGTTGGCTAAGTATCCTTTGAATCGAAATTATGTCATTTGGAGTGTGATGATAGTTGCCACAGATACAATTATGGCCTTACCTTTCGCTCGTTTAAGATTAAACAATAATGCCAAAAAATTTGCCATACTGAAAATTTTAAATGTTATTGTTTATTTAGCGGTGAGTATTTTTTACATGGTGGTTTGTAAGAAGGCTCATGAGAATAATGGGAATAATTTTTTAGCTTCTTGCTACGATCCGGTTGTTGGTGTTGGTTATGCATTCCTTGCCCAGATCATTGCCAACTTTGTCTGCATACTTTTTTTAGCAAAAGAATTCACTGGCTTTACTTATGTGTTCGATAAGGAGCTGTGGAGGCAATTATTAAAATACGGATCACCGTTATTGATATTAGGTTTAGCCGGAATGATCAACGAAACATTTGATCGTATTGTTTTAGAATATTTACTGCCTGAAACAGTTGCTAAAACTGAACTGGGGATTTATGGCGTTTGTTATAAGATAGCCATACTTATGACAATTTTCATTCAAGCATTTAAATACGCTGCAGAACCTTTTTTCTTTAGCCAGGCTAAGGAGAAAGACTCTAAGACACTTAATGCAATCGTAATGAAGTATTTTGTAATATTTTGTTCATTCTTATTTCTAGGTACAATGATGAACATTGACTTGATAAAGCTGGCCATTTCTGAAGAGTACCGCGTCGGACTTGGAGTCGCACCAATTTTATTGATCGCTAATTTATTTTTAGGTGTTTATTTTAATTTATCCATTTGGTATAAGCTAACAGGACAAACAAAATTTGGCGCAGCCGTTACAATTAGTGGAGCCGTAATTACTTTAACGATCAATTTTATATTCATACCTAAATATTCCTATATGGCTTGTGCTTGGGCAACATTGGCGGCTTACGGAAGTATGATGCTGATCTCTTATTTTGTGGGACAAAAATATTATCCCATCAAATATAATTTACGAAGCATGTTTGTTTTCTTTTTAACCGCTTTGGCTTTCTATTTTATTTCACTTACTTATAGTTCCATGAATAGTGTAATTCTACGCTTGGTATTGAATAACTTGTTTGTATTATTATTTGTTTGGTTGTTTTATAAGTTGGAATTTTCCAATTTAAAGTCCGTAAAACAACGATTGAATAATGACAACGACGATCAAAGTAGTAAACCAGTCTAAACACCCTTTACCACAATACGCTACGGCACTTTCTGCCGGCCTCGATCTCAGGGCAAATCTTAATGAACCAATTACATTAAAACCATTGCAACGCACTTTGGTTGCTACCGGTTTATTCATTGAATTGCCTCGGGGTCACGAAGCGCAGATTCGCCCACGAAGTGGTTTGGCCTTTAAAAACGGCCTTACGGTTTTGAATTCGCCGGGAACAATTGATGCCGATTACCGCGGAGAAATAAAAGTATTACTGGTTAATTTATCAGACAATGATTTTATAATAAATGATGGAGAACGCATCGCACAAATGGTAATTGCAAAACACGAAACCATTAACTGGAATCAAGTAAATAGTCTCGAAGAAAGCGATCGCGGAGCCGGCGGATTTGGCAGTACAGGAAAGAAGTAATTAGTGAATTGTGATTTGGAGATTGGCGAATTAAAAATATTATGAAAAAAATTGTAAATTCGCTCTTTCATTAATTATAAAATTCATAATTCACTAACTCGCAATTCACCAATTGAATATGAAAACAGTTGATTCTATAAATTTCTCAAACAAACGCGCGCTCATTCGCGTTGATTTTAATGTTCCATTGAACGATAAGTTTGAAGTAACCGACGAAACCCGCATTAAAGCAGCCATTCCAACACTTAAAAAAATATTGAAGGATGGCGGAAGCATTGTGCTGATGTCGCATTTAGGTCGCCCAAAAGAAGGACCAACTAACAAATATTCTTTGAAGCATATTGTTGCCAATGTTTCTAAATTATTGGGAACAGAGGTACAGTTTGCAGAAGATTGTATTGGTGCGGATGCCTTTTCAAGATCTGCCGCTTTAAAGAACGGGCAAGTTTTATTATTGGAGAATTTGCGTTTCTATAAAGAAGAAGAAAAAGGTGATGAAAGCTTTGCTGAAAAATTAAGTAAGCACGGAAACGTTTATGTGAATGATGCTTTTGGAACTGCACATCGTGCGCATGCTTCAACTGCGGTTATTGCAAAATTCTTTAAGGCCGATGCTAAATGCTTTGGTTATGTGATGGCCGGAGAAGTAGAAAGCATTAATAAAGTTTTGAATAATGCTGAAAAGCCTTTCACGGCCATTATTGGTGGTGCAAAAGTGAGCGATAAGATCATGATCATTGAGCAATTGATGAATAAAGCCAATAACATTTTAATTGGTGGCGGCATGGCATTTACTTTCGTGAAAGCAATGGGCGGACAAATTGGTAAATCGCTTTGTGAAGATGATCGTTTAGACGTAGCAAAACAATTATTAGAGAAAGCTAAAGTAAAAGGAGTCAATATTTACATTCCAACCGACGCAGTTATTGCTGATAATTTTGCGAATGATGCCAATAAGAAAGAGTGTAAAATAAATGAGATACCGGAAGGATGGATGGGATTAGATGCAGGGCCTGAGACCGTAAAAATGAATAATGATGTGATCAAGAATTCGAAAACCATTTTATGGAACGGGCCAATGGGCGTTTTTGAAATGAGTAGTTTTGAGAATGGTACAAAACAGGCGGCCTTGGCAATTGTTGAAGCAACAAAAAACGGGGCTTACTCATTGATCGGCGGAGGTGACAGCGTTGCTGCCATTAACAAATATAGTTTGGCCGATAAAGTTAGTTATGTTTCTACAGGTGGAGGCGCCTTATTGGAATATATAGAGCAGGGGAGTTTGCCCGGAGTAAAGGCCATTGAAGGTTAAAACAAAATTCATTATCTTTATTAAATGATAAATAGAAAAACCATACTGTTTGCATTTGCTGTTATCTTTTTGACCTCGTGCAAAAAAGATTATCAATGCTCTTGTACTAATTCTTTCGGAACATACGAAGCCGGAGATAAAGTAACTGCCAGAACGAAGAAAAAAGCAGACAAACTATGTGATGACCTTTCGGGTACAGACACTAAATGCAGCGCAAAATAAAATGGTAAATATAAGAGTTGGTTTTGGTTATGATGTTCATCCTTTAGGAGAAGGTCGTGAACTTTGGCTGGGTGGCATCAGATTGCAATTTGATAAAGGTTGTGTTGGCCATAGCGATGCAGACGTACTATTGCATGCCATTTGCGATGCTTTATTAGGTGCCGCTAATTTGCGAGATATTGGTTTTCATTTTCCGAATACAGATCCAAAATATAAAGGTGCCGATAGCAAATTACTTTTAACAGAAGTGATAGCTCTGTTGGATAAAAATGGTTATGCCGTTGGAAATATTGATGCTACTTTAAGCATGGAAGCTCCAAAAATAAATCCGCATATTGAAGCCATGCAAAATGTTATCGCTCCTATTTTAAAAGTTACTCCAAACGAAGTTTCCATTAAAGCGACCACTAACGAAAAATTAGGTTATGTTGGCCGTGAAGAAGGCGTGAATGCCTTTGCGGTTGCTTTGATCTATAAAAAGTAAGAATAAGTTTTGAGTTGGTCGCTAGCGTGATGGATCGAGCTAATTGTTTGCGTTCTTCAAAAATTTTCCGCGAAAACTGTTTCCATTACCGTCAAAAATATAGAACACATAAACCCCTTCTGAAAAAGCAGAAACATTCAGTGTTATTTTATCCATTGCATTTCCGCTTGCAAAACCTTTCTTTCTTCCAAAGCGGTCGTAAATGGTCATTTCATAATAGTAATTCGCTTTATTGCTGATAGCAATATTTAAAACATCGTTTGCCGGCTGCGGGAAAACTACCAGATTAGAAAAATTAGCGGCAAGATCTACTTTCAAAATTTTCGAATAATCTCCGGGCGGAATTAATATTCTATAGTAATTGGCAGAAGTTTTATTAGGGGTGTAGTCTGTGTACTTGTAGGATTCCGGATAACTGGTATTACCGCAAAGTCCGGGGTAGGCCCAGATTTGCTGTAAATTCACCGAATCTGAACCATGTAAAACCTGAAAGCCGGCGCAACCCAGGCCTGCCGAGATCTGAACATTTAATCTTACTGAGTCGCTTAACGATGTTGCTGAAAAGTAGGAAATGCGGCTTTGGGCCTGTCCGAAATAGGGAAGGGCAAGGATAAAAAATACTATTAGTTTCAGAGACCTCATTACCTTAAAATAATACTTAACTAAAATACAGTGAATATTGGCGTCTATTTGATAATATTTGGCTAGTTTCTCACCAAATTAATTAACATTTAGCCAAGAAACTATATCTTTAGGCCAAATTTTTTTTATGGAACGTAGCGAGATCAAAAATTACCTGGACAAGAACAAAGATCGTTTTTTAAGCGAGCTCCTTGATCTGTTAAGAATACCTTCGGTTAGTGCCGATCCTAATTGTGCGGCTGATGTGAACAGAACTGCTGAAGCGGTTAAGCAACGCTTAATTGAAGCAGGTGCTGATAAAGTTGAAATATCAAAGACCAAAGGCCACCCTGTGGTTTATGGCGAAAAAATAATTGACCCTTCAAAACCGACCGTAATTGTTTACGGCCATTACGATGTGCAGCCTCCGGATCCATTGGATCTGTGGCATTCTCCGCCGTTTGAGCCGGTGATCAAAAAAACAGAATTGCATCCCGAAGGCGCTATTTTTGCCCGTGGTTCATGCGATGATAAAGGCCAGATGTACATGCACGTAAAGGCTTTTGAGATCATGATGAAAACCAATACACTTCCTTGTAACGTAAAGTTCATGATCGAAGGCGAAGAAGAAGTTGGTTCAGCAAACTTAGGAACCTGGATCGTTGAGAACAAAGCCCGTTTAAAAGGTGATGTTATTTTGATCTCTGATACATCCATGATCGCCAATGATATTCCATCTATTGATATTGGTTTACGTGGTTTAACGTATATGGAAGTTGAAGTGGTTGGTCCGAACCGCGATTTACATAGTGGTGTATATGGCGGCGCAGTGGCCAATCCTATAAATGTTTTATGTAAGATGATCGCTTCTTGTCACGACGAGAACAATCACATTACTATCCCGGGATTTTACGATGCGGTAACTGAATTAAATGCTGAAGAACGTAAAGAATTGGCGAAAGCTCCATTTAGTTTAGATGCCTATAAAAAAGATCTTAATGTTGCAGAGGACCAAGGCGAAAAGGGTTACACTTCTATTGAGCGAACAGGTATTCGTCCAACATTAGATGTAAACGGCATTTGGGGCGGTTACACAGGAGAAGGTGCAAAAACTGTATTGCCTTCGAAAGCTTATGCTAAGATCAGCATGCGTTTGGTACCAAATCAAAGTTCAGAAAAGATCTGCGAACTGTTCACTAAATATTTTGAGAGCATTGCGCCAAAATCAGTAAAAGTAAAAGTATCTCACCATCATGGCGGCGAGCCGGTAGTTGTTTCCATGGATTCACCTGCATTTAAAGCGGCCAGCAATGCCATGGAAGAAACCTTTGGTAAAAAACCAATTCCAACTCGCGGCGGAGGGAGTATTCCAATCGTTGCTTTATTCAAAGATAAATTGGGCTTAGACAGTATCTTGTTTGGTTTTGGTTTAGATACAGATGCTTTGCATTCGCCAAACGAACATTACGGCTTAGTGAATTACTATAAGGGTATTGAGACCATTCCTTTGTTTTATCGCAATTACGTTGCTCTAAATAAATAATGAGTGCACCCGATTGGATCGGCACCATTGGTGTTAGTTTGCTGTTAATTGCGTTTGGACTAAACCTTTTGAATGTCATTTCTTCAAAATCCTTCATTTATTTATACGTTAATTTTTTGGGCGCTGCTTTGGCAGGAGTAGCCTCTGCGCTTATTCATTACATACCTTTTGTGGTTTTAGAAGCGGTTTGGTGCTTTGTTACCCTTTTTGCGATTATCGCAAAACACAAAGAAAAACCTAAAAATTAACAAAAATGACCTTAAAATCGTATATTTTTATCGTTTTTTGCTGTTTTTTACCTTTTTTTGGATGCAAAGAATTTCAGGAAATTAAGGTAATTGGAGTAAAAGGCTTTAAGATCAATAAGCTTAACATGGAGGGCATTGAGGCTGAAGTAATGATAAACATTAAAAACCCCAATACCATTGGTTTTAGCATTTACCCTTCGGAATTCGACATTAGTATTGGAGGCGTAAAGCTTGGTAAGGCTAAGCTTTACAAGCGGGTACACATAGATGCTAACTGTGAAAAAGCCTATGCATTTATGCTTAGATCTGACTTCAAGGGCATGAATTTAATGGATCTTACCGGATTGATCGGAGGTAAAATGTCGGGAAACATTGAGGTAAAAGGCACCTTAGTAGCGGGTAAGTTTCTTATCCGGAAGCATTATCCTGTTGATGTAAAAGAGAAGTTCAGTTTTCCGAAATAGGCTATAATTTGAATCCCAAAAGTCTTAGGTTTACATTGTTTTAGTAGGTTAAAGTGCTTTTTGCGGTCTAATCCCATAGAATTTAGCGTTTTGTGTAACTTTTGTTAATAACTTTGCGTACAAGGATATAAATGCCCCTTTTATGTTGGATAGCGAATTGATATTGGCTTGCATAAAGAACGATAAAGTTGCTAAGGAACAATTTTATAGAACGCTTTTCGGAAAACTTTCCGCGATCACTCTACGATATTCTAAGAACAAAGAGCAGGCAGCTGAGATCACCAAAAAAGGATTCGCGCATATATTCTCCATTTTAGCAAAATATAAAATTGGTTCTGCGCAAACCATTGAAGATTGGGTGCGCGAGCACTTCATTTTATTTACGGTTGATCATTTGCGCAATATTCGCAGCGAATATTATGTGGCCAGTACAGTAAGAGTAAACGATATTTCCGATAAATCTTTGGATCTTTTTTTGGATAATGAACTCACTGATTTTAGAAGCATCAATTTTGATGTGTTGGTAAGATCATTGCAGCAATTGGTACCATCACAACGATTGGTTTTTAATTTACATATTGTTGAAGGTTATGATCTGAATAAAATTGCAGAGGTACTGGAGGCAAATGAGCAGACTGTAAAATCGAACCTTGAAAAAGCAAGGTATAATTTGCAGAAGAATATTGATAAGAATAGTAAACAATTGAGAAATGAACAGCTTATTTAATTACGAACTCGACGAAAGACAAATTCGTTTAACCCTGCATGATGCGGAGTTGGATTACTCCGACGCATCGTGGATGGAGTTTGATAATGAATACCCGGCTGAGCTTTCTAAACAAAGTAAATTAGCGCAATTAAATTTTCCGAAAATAAGTCTGAACATTAACCGTAATGTTTTGGTTCCCATCTTTTTTATTGTGGCATTGGGAAGTGTTTCTGCCATCATGTTCAAGTTCATTGATTTTAAAGCTAATAAAACTATTGAAGCCGAAAGAGCTTTGGAGTCGGATCACAGTAATTTAAATGCCGGGAAAAAAGCAACAGCATTTGTTACAAAAAAAGCAACTCCGGTTCAAAAACCAAGCTTGCCTGCATCGGGAAGCGAAATAACACCGGCAGTTATTACACCATCCATTGTTGTAAATAATTCAGCAGCTGTAACGGTAAATTCAGCTTCAACACAGGTTGCGAATCCAATTGTTCAGCAAAAAACAGAGACGGCAAAGCAACAATATACAGAACCTGTGACTGTCCAAAAAAATAATTCTTTACCTGATACTGCAGGCTTTAATTCGCAAAAAACAACGCTTGCATCGGCAGATCAGGATAAACCTCCTGTGCACACCATTTACTACAAAAAACGTCGTAAAAAACTAGTGGTAGAACAGGTGGAGACCATCAAAGCCCCTTCATTGCTGAGTGCGCAAGCCATTCCTGCAGAAGAGGAGCAGGAATTAAAGATCAAACAGAATTAGATTTACCACCCTTTTTTACATTCCTTTTTATGTTGTTTTCATCAGATTATTTTTGTAAATTTGATACTCAAAAATAATTTAACCACATGAAAAAACTTTACTTTACTATTTTATCGGCAATATTTTGTTTAGGAGCTAATGCTCAAACCTTGACTGCAACAAATCATTTACCAACTTTAGGAGATTTGTATAGAACCACAGATGCTAGTAGTCTTTCCTTAAACGCAGGCCCAGGTGGGGCTGGCCAAACATGGAATTATACTTCTGCAACCATTGGCACAACTACTACAACTTATAGTGTTGTAACGGTAGCTTCAACAGGCAGCACAGGTTCTTATCCATCTGCAGACCGCGCTGTACAGTCTGCTACAAATAGCAATAGCTTTTATTCTTATACTGGCTCAAACTATAATTATTACGGTGGTAATTTACAAGTTGGAGCATTTGCTCTTACCTTCACTTATACTTCTCCGGCAACTTTATTTCAATATCCGATGAGTTTAAATTCTAGTGTAAGCAATACGGTGGCAGGAAATATTAATCTCTCAGGGAATAATGGTACTTACACAGGTTTTAATAATACTATTGCTGATGCTACAGGAACCCTTGTTTTAACAGGAAGAACATTTACTAATGTAATACGTGTTGTAAATACTCAAACCTTAAATGCTAATATTATTGTGCCGGTTGTGGTTACGCAAAAATTATATGAATATTATGCGATTTCGGTTTCAAAAAGCCCAATATTCAGCATAGCTACTTCTACAATTGCGTCATCGTTGGGTACTCCTTCAACACAAACATTTGTAACTGTGAACGCTGATTACCTATTTGTAGGGATTAACGAAAATACTAAGGAAGTTTCCGATCTGAATTTATATCCAAACCCGGCAAAGACTAATTTCACTTTAAGCTTTACAAATGCTAATGCCGAAAACGCTTCTTGCGAGATCATGAATGCGATCGGACAAACTGTTAGAAAAGAAAGTATTAGTAGTGAAAAAGGGCTTGTGAAACACAATGTTAATATTGAGAATCTTGAATCGGGCATTTATTTTGTTAAAGTAATGGTTGGAAACAGTTCTTCCGTTAAAAAGATAACAATACAATAATATAACATCTTATTTTAAAAGAGCCTTCCTCAAAACAGGAGGGCTTTTTTTTGTCTATTAGCGCTGATTATCAAGGGATAAATTCGACAAACTATTTTTGGGCCGGCATGCTCCTGTAAAAATTAAATTCACTATATTTGATTAAATTAAATTTTAAAAAACATGAAAAAACTTTACTTCACAATTTTATCTGCCATTGTTGCTTTTAATGTAGGCAATGCACAATCTTTAACTCAGGCAAATAATGCACCCGTAAATGGAGATGCATTTGGTACTAAGCAGTGCGATTCAACAGCCATTAACCCTGGTGCCAGCGGTGCCGGTGCTGTTTGGAGTTTCTCAACCATTGTTGTTCATCCTCCAGTAACAAGTTACACAGGTGCTTCAGTTGCTTCTACCGGAAGTACTACTTCTTTCCCTTCTGCAGGTGTTGCAGTTGGTGCAGGTGCAGGTAAGAACAGTTTTTACTCATCATCAGCTACAGACCTTAAATATTGGGGTGGTGATGTTACTTTAGGTGCTTTAGGCGCTGTTGTGGTTTATACAGGTACTAATTCAGCTTCAGTTGCAAAATACCCTATGACCTTAGGAACTACTACTACTACAGCTGTTAGCGGAACACTTACGGTATCAGGTAACAACGGTACATTTAATGGAACTTGCACGGCTACTGCTGATGGTACAGGTACTTTAAAATTGCCTAGCGGTGTTACTTTTAATAACGTTATTCGCGTTATGACAGTTCAGAACTTGAACTTTAACGTGATTGTTTCTGGTACTATTACCCAAGTTAAATATGATTATTACAATGCTCTTTCTAAAGCACCTTTATTTACAATTGCGAGTTCTTCTATCGCTTCTATCGCCGGTAACTCTCAGCAAACTGTAGTAACTGTTGCTTCTAACTATATCACTTTAGGTGTAAAATCAATTACAGCCGCTAATGTTGAGTTATCAGTATTCCCAAATCCTGCTGATGATAAGATCACAGTAAGTTTCTATAACGAAAATGCTGATAACGCATCTTACGAAGTAGTTAATGCTTTAGGTCAAACTGTTAAAACAGCGAGCCTTGGTAACGATAAAGGAATTGTAAGACATGATCTTAATATCGAAGCAATACCTGCTGGTGTTTATTTCCTTAAATTAACAGTTGGTAACAACGCTTCAATTCAGAAAATTTCGGTTCAGTAATTTAACCCGTAGGATATTATCCAACGGGTTAAATTTCTTATTTTAAAGCCCTGTCACTTAATTGTGACGGGGCTTTGTTTTTGGGGTATTCCACTCATTTTTAACCCTTATTCACTAAAAAGCCCTCGTAATTGCCCAAAAATAACCGAAAACAGACAAAATAAAACTTAACTTTGTACGTTATACACTTGTATTTCAGCACATTTGAGAAAGATCTTATTCGTCATATTCAGCATTTTCATTTTATCCTTCAAGGCGCAGGTTAATGCTCCGTCTTTCAGGTGTATCTCATGCAATGCTGCAGGCGATCTTAAATTAACTTGGGTTATTCCACCGGATCCAAGCAATCAATTTTTACGTTACGATATTTACAAAGGCATTACTCCCGGTTCATTAAGTTATCTTGGTTCGGTAGCTACATATAGCATCAATAATTTTACTGATCTAAGTGTTGGTAACACACAGAGTTTTTATTTTTACGTGAAAACAATTTCTACTGTAGGCGCAAGTACAGTTGCTTCAAGATCTTCCGATACGTTGAGATCGATCTATTTAAATGTGAGTGGTGTTAATGTTGCCAGTTTACTTTATAATAATTTGCACATCCCTCAATTACCGACCTCAGGCTCAAGTTTTAATGTGTATCGTGAGCATCCTGTTGGTGTTTGGGCAAACGTGAATAATACCACCGCTACTAGTTACAGCGAAACCATTTCCATATGCAGTGTTAAGTATAATTATCAGATTCAGTTAAGTGATAACAGCGGTTGTGTTTCTTCCTCCAATATTAACGGCGGAAGTTTTTTTGACCAAACTCCTCCAACTTCTCCGGTTTTGGATTCGGTGAGTGTTGATCTTGGCGGACAAAGTCATTTGGGTTGGAACCCTTCTCCATCGCCTGATTGCATTGGTTACATCATCTATCAGCAAAATGGCGGCGGTGCATGGATAAACATTGATACCGTTTTCGGAATTAATAATACCGTTTACACCAACACTAATGTTATTGGAAGTTCTACAAGTGTTAACTATTGTGTGGCACCTCTCGACAGTTGCAAAAACCTCGGACTTCAAACGCAGGATCAGAATACTATTTTCTTATCCGGTAAATACGACATTTGTTCGCGCACTGCAAAATTGCACTGGAAAGCCTATAAAAATTTACAGGGCGGCATTTTAAAATACAATGTATACTGCTCGGTTAACAGTGCGGCTTACACTTTGATCGGAACTACAACAACGGATACAAATTTCGTGCATCAGAATTTAGTGCCCGGAAAAAATTACTGTTATATGGTAAGAGTATTTAATAATGCTTTGAATATTACTTCTTCTTCAAACCCGCGTTGTTTTGTGGCATCAGCACCTCCCGCATCTTCTTTCGCTTATGTGCAAACTGCCACTGTTGATTTTTTGCAAAATATTTACGTTACCATTTTCGCCGATACTACAAAGGCCTGCAACGGATTTAATATCTATAAATCGGAGGATGGCATTAATTTTAAAAATGTGGCCTACATGAAATATAGCGGCACTTCGCACTACTATTATGTTGATACGGAAGTTTCGGCAAAACAAAAGAATTATTTTTACAAGGCTACAGTGCTCGACAGTTGCGGCAACGAACGTTACACCAGCAATGTTGGCAAAACCATTTTATTGAAAGTAAAGAACGATACGCAAAAATATTTTAGTAATAATTTATCCTGGGATAATTATACTACCTGGTTGGGTGGTGTTTCAGGATATTATATTTATCGTGTTATTAACGAAGTGCCTGAAACAACACCCATTACATTTGTGCCTTTTGGCGTAACTACTTATACCGATAATGTCGAAGACATAGTTACCGAGAGTGGTAAAGTTGGATATTATGTTCAGGCGGTAGAAAATTTTGGAAATCCTTATGGCTTGGCCGGAATAAGCAACTCGAACATTGGCGATGCTTATGTTGAAGCTAATATCTATGTGCCGAATGCCTTTACACCCGAAGGTGAAAATCGCATCTGGCTGCCCAAAGCGCAGTTTGTTGAAAAAAGCGATTATCATGTAATGGTTTTTGATCGCTGGGGCGCCAAGATGTTTGAAACCAACGACGATACCAAAGGCTGGAACGGCGATGGCAAGGAGCAAGGCACTTACGTATACATTATCCAGTATAAGAATTCCCGTGGCGAATACATCGAGATCAAAGGTCCTGTGACGATGATCAGATAGTTTCTTAAAACCACCACGTTTATAAGTATCTTTTTCCTTTCACTTTTGTTATGATGCTAACATTATTTTTGCTTAATGCGCAGAATCGCCATCATATTGCTTTTAAGTTTGTTTTTTGCTGAGGTTTTTTCTCAAACCAAAAAACCGGCTCAACTAACGCGGGTTCTGTTTGTGTTTGATGCCAGTAACAGCATGATCAGCAAACACGGTAACTTAACACGCATGGAAGGCGCTAAAAAATTGTTCTATAAATTCATTGACAGTTTAACGCATTACCCAAACATGCAATTTGCTTTGCGCATGTATGGCCAAACCATTAAGTATCCGCCGGGCGATTGCAAGGATTCAAAATTAGTGGTGCCTTTTTCGAAAGGTAATTCAGTGTTGATCAAACAAAAAGTAGGTGAAGCTTCGCCTACTGGTATCACACCCATTGAACATTCTTTAACTGAAGCTGCAAACGATTTTCCGGACAACAAAGCAGTGAACATGATCATTTTAATCACAGATGGTATTGAAGAGTGTGGTGGAGATCCTTGCCGTGCGCGGCAAAAATTGATGGAGAAAGGAATAATCGTGAAGCCCTTTATTATCGGAATTGGTTTGAGTCCGGAGCAAATAAAAACTTTTGAATGTGTTGGAACTTATTTTGATTACGATAACAACAATACCTTTTCAAACATTTCGGAGATCGTGATCAAGCAGAAATTAAATAAGACCAGTGCACAGGTAAGTTTGCTGGACATAAATTCCAAACCAAGTGAAACAAATGTAAGTATGACCTTTTACGATGCTAAAAAAGGAAATTACGTTTATAATTATGAGCACACTTTAAATGGCGCCAATAATCCGGATACTTTATACATTGATGATTATCCAACTTACAAAGTGGTGGCACACACCATTCCTCCAACAGAAAGCAAGGAAGTAAAACTATCAGTGGGTAAACACACCTTAATACCTATAGATGCGCCGCAAGGAATTCTGCAGATCAATCGTCAAACAGGTGTTTACAATTACAACGAAAAAGTAAAGTGTGTGGTAAGAAAAGTGAACGACATGCAAACCTTAAACGTGCAGCAATTGAATAGCAGCGAAAAATATATCGTTGGCGAATATGATCTCGAAATTTTAACTTTGCCGCGCACTTATATATACAAAACAAAGATCGAGCAATCGGCCGTTAAAGCACTAGATATAGTAAATGCCGGTATGTTAAGCGTAAAATGTTTAGAGGCCGGCGATGGTTGTATTTTAACGGACGCGGGCAATAAAGCAGAGTGGGTATATAATTTGAGTAATGCCACACAACAGGTTTTTTATTTGCAACCCGGGAATTATAAGATCGAGTGGCGCTCTAAGTCTTTAAGAGGAAGTATTTACACCATCGAAAAAAAATTCAAGATCAGCTCTGATCAGCAAACGAATGTGGAGCTTTATAAGTGATGAGTTGTGATTCATTAACGGTTATTTATTTCTCATCACTTACTTCAGTTTCAACTTCGAAAACCGTTCTCTTCCTCTGTCTTCTGTATAAATGATGATCTCTTTTTTTCCGTCGGGAACAAACACTTGGGTATTGTTGGCTGGAATGAACTGTAAATTATTTTCCTGAATGGGAGTAAAACAATAATCTTTATTTTGAAAAACAATTTCGCGTTTCATTTTACCACTTGGAAGATCAATGCTGCTCGACACAAAATTACTTCCGTGGATACTTGCATAATACCTTATATCGCGTGGATCGTAATTATCAATGGTATAATCATTGTCTTTAAAGTTTTTGTGATTATCATCATAAAATAGATACAAAGTGGTATCCGTGTTAAAGGCAAAGTATTGCATGAACACGTGCGGACTGTTCATTCGCATGCTGTAACGGAACGGAACGTTCTTTACCCATTCAACGGTTGAGGTGCTTCCGAGTTTAGCCACAAGTATGTCTTTGTAGTCGTACATCCAATACGCAGTAGTACTTCTGGTACTTGGGTTGTAATAATAAACGTATTCTTCGCTGAATTGTTCACCGATCAAATACACGTCGTTTCCGATGGTTTTTATATAATCGATCTTATAATCAAAATAGCCGGGCTGCTGTCTTTTATAAGTTAATTTATCCAGTAATGTCTGGTTGAATAATTGTGCTGTGCTGCTTAACAAGGCACCAGTCTCAAAATCGAATTTATAATAAAAAACGCCTACGTCGATCAGGTCGCGACCCTGACGTTCAATAATGTCTTTGTAAAACCCCCCGCAAACCATTTGATTTCCGTTCTTGATAAATTCCACATCACTAACGCTGAAATCTTTTGCAATGGGTAATTCACAAACCGTTATTTGCTGCGCATCGCTTTTTAAAATACCAACGTAAGTATTCCAGAGTACACGGCGCTGCCCGATCTGTTTACCGGCTGTTCTGAATAAAAAGTAAACGTTATTCAAAGTGTCAATTTTATAACTCACCACATCCATTGGTGCCGAATTATATTTAGAGGCCAGTTCTTTATCCCACAATTTTTTAATGTTAACAGCATCCATTAACAGGAGATTGATCTTATAACTATCGTTCTTTTCTTTTTTGTATTCTGTAACTATTAAAAATTTACTGGTGTCCTGATTAGGCACTACCTGAAATCCGGCGTACTGGCTTCTTTCGGCGGTTACGGTAATGATCTCTTTTATATCGGGAGATAGATCACCATTGGTTGACATATTCTGAAGCAGTAAACTTTTCTGATCTGTTTTTTTATTGTAGATCTTATAGAAAATGCAGATGTTATTTTGCGCAAACTTTACGTCTAAGATCTCTGAAGCAACTTCTTCCGGCAAGGGGATCATTCGGCTGAATTCACGCGTCAGATTTTTTTTCGAATATTTTTCAAGATAGTAATCAGTACCAAAACCACGACTTCTTACTCTGTAAACAAAAAAACTTTCTGTATTTCCACCGATGATCTTATTGAAATTAATATCACTGTCTGAATTTATATCAGGACCATTAGAAACCTGTATCTGCGAAAAAGCAAAACATGAACTAAGGATAAAAAGACTAAAAAAAAGACGACGAATCAGAAGCATAAAAAAAGATATACGGTGAAGCATTAAAATCTTGTACAAATTTACCCAAATATGGATTGATTAGGAGGCTTTTTAACCTTGTTTAAGGAATAGGGATTAGACCTGAATTTTAAGCCCTATTTTAACAAAAATGACCTTTTAAGCATCTTAAAATCAATAATTTAAATCAAAATTGCGAATTATAGCCATAAATCTTATATTTGCACCCTTATTTTATAAAGGATTACTTTAATTTAAATTATTATGCAAAACAAAGGAGCAATTAAAATATTTGCGATTCTACTGGCTTTAGCTTGTATTTTTTACCTTTCATTTACGTGGGTTACAAGAGGCGTTGAAAAAGAAGCGGCTGATTACGCAACAGCGATAGTATCAAGTCCTAAAATGGCTCAAAAGGCTAAGGAAATTTCGGGCGGCAATCCTACAAAGGAGTTAAGCTACATCGATTCGGTGAAAACCAAATTGGCTGACAACTATTTGGATTCTCTTAAGAAGTCTCCGGTTTATAGTTTAGGTTTTGCAAGCTATACTTACGAAGAGTGTAAGAAACGCGAGATCAACTTAGGTCTTGACTTACGTGGCGGTATGAACGTAACACTTGAGGTTTCTGTTATTGATATCATTAAGAACTTATCTAACAATAGTGCTGATGTATTATTCAATAAGGCTTTAGCTGAAACTCAGAAAAATGTTGGTATCGAGAATAACGACGACTTCATTACTTTGTTTGCTAAAAAATACAAAGCAATTGCACCTAACGGCCAGTTAGCTCCGCTTTTCCAGACCATCGAGAACAAAGGGAAATTAAAATACAATGCTTCTAACGCAGAAGTAATTGCTTTTATTAACCTACGTGTTGATGAATCAATCACTAATGCCGAGAAAACTTTCCGTTCTCGTATCGATCGTTTTGGTGTTGCACAACCTAATATTCAGAAATTACAATCCAAAGGACGCATCTTGGTTGAATTACCCGGTGTAAAAGACAAGAACCGTGTACGTGAGTTATTACAAGGTACCGCAAACTTAGAGTTCTGGGAAACTTTTGAGAACACTCAGGAAACCTATAGCTACTTAGAAAAAGCGAATACCAAAATTCGTTTTATTTTAAATCCGGAATCAATAAAAGCTGATACAACAAAAACAGATTCAGCAGCGGTAAAAACTCCGGAAGTTGCAAAAGCAGATTCTACAAAAGCAGATTCAGCAGCAGCATTCACTCCTACTTTGGCTGCAGCACCTCCGGCAAATGGACAAGATACTGCACGCGAAAGCCAAATGAAACGTTTCCCATTGTTCATGCACTTACGTCCGAATACTTATAACGATGGAAAACAAGAATTTTTAAGTCCAGGTCCGGTTATCGCTATTTCGTTCTCAAAAGCAGATACTGCAAAAATTAACGAATACTTACGCGACGAAAGAGTAAAATCTGTTTTCCCATCGAAAATGAAATTCATGTGGGGTTCTAAGCAAAGAGAACAAAAGAACGCGAACGGAGAAGTTGTTGCAAACTTATTTGAATTATACGCTATTAAGATCACAGACCGTAACGGAAAAGCTGCTTTATACGGCGATATCATTACCGATGCCCGTAAAGATTACGATCAAAAAAGTGGTGCGCATCCTTATATCAGCATGACCATGAATGCAGAAGCTGCGCAGAAGTGGAAAATGTTAACTAAAGCAAACAAACCTGAAGGTCAGAAACAAGGTCGTTGTATTGCCGTAGTTATGGATAACATGGTGTATTCATCACCACGTGTTCAATCAGAGATCTCAGGTGGTCAGTCTCAAATTACCGGTGATTTCAGTAACGAAGAAGCAGACGCTTTAGTGGCAATTTTAAGTGCCGGTAAATTACCTGCTCCTGCTCGTATCGTTGAAGAGAATTTTTGCGGTCCTACTTTAGGACAAGAAGCTATCGACTCCGGTCTGGTATCTTTTGCAATTGCCTTAGCGGTTATTTTATTATTCATGGCAGCTTATTATAACAAAGCAGGTTTGGTTGCAAACGTTGCTTTGATCGCGAATATGTTCTTTATCATGGGAATTCTAACCTCGCTTGGTGCGGTGTTAACATTACCGGGTATCGCGGGTATCGTATTAACCATTGGTTTAGCGGTGGATGCCAACATCCTTATCTTTGAGCGTGTTCGTGAGGAACTCGCGCTGGGTAAATCTACATCACAATCCATTAAAGAAGGTTTCAAGCATGCGATGAGTTCTATCATTGACTCGAACGTTACACTTGCGATCTTAGCGGCCATCTTAATGGTGTTTGGTACAGGTCCGGTTCAAGGTTTTGCTACTACATTATTAATTGGTATCGGTGCTTCTTTATTCTCTGCTATCTTAATTACACGTGTTATTTTCGAATGGATGTTAGAGCGCAAAATGGAAATTCCGTTTGACAATAGCGCCACACGTAATGCCTTTAAGAATATCAGTTTTGATTTTGTTGGAAAACGTAAAGTGTATTATGCTATTTCTACTTTAGTAATTGTAGTAGGTATGATTTTCTATTTTAAAAATCATGGTTTCAAATTAGGCGTTGATTTTCAGGGTGGACGTACTTACCAGGTTCGTTTCGAAAAAGACATGAACACAGCGGATGTAAAGAAAACTTTAGAAAAAGCATTTGACGGTTCTGTTGAAGTTAAAACTTTAGGAAGTGCAAATCAGGTTAAGATCACAACTACCTTCCGCGTAGCGGATAACGCTGCTACAGCCGATCAGGAAGTGGAAGATGCATTAAGCGGTGGCTTAAAAACATTGAACACTCAGTTCCAGATCGTATCCCAACAAAAAGTTGGGCCGAGCATTGCAACCGATATTTTATACGGCGCATATGGAGCTATCTTATTCTCTTGTTTATTGATGTTCGTTTACATCGTTATCCGATTCAAAAAATGGCAGTATGGTTTAGGTTCGGTTGTGGCTTTATTCCATGACGTTCTTATCGTATTATCATTCTATACTATTTTTGATGGTATCGTTCCTTTCTCTTTAGAGATCGGTCAGGATTTCATCGCTGCGATCTTAACCGTTATGGGTTACACCATGACTGAGACCGTGGTTGTGTTCGACAGGATCCGTGAGCGCTTGGCTGACAGCGGAAAAGCTGATGTACCGGGCGAAGAGCGTAACAAATTAATTAACTATGCTTTGAACAGTACATTAAGCCGTACTATCTTAACATCGTTAACCGTATTCTTCGTACTCGTAGTTATCTTTATTTTCGGTGGCGATTCTATCCGTGGATTCATCTTCGCCTTATTGATCGGTCGTGTTATCGGCACCTACTCTTCATTATGTATCTCGACACCGATAGTTGTAGATTTCGATAAGAAAAGAGTTTAAGAATTTTTAGTTCTATTTGATATAGAAAAGGCTGTTCATTTCGAACAGCCTTTTTTTGTACACTGCAGCCATCCTGGGCGCAGTCGACGGGGGGCTTTTTTTGTTTTGACGAAATTCACATCAATTCAAACGCCTTAAATTCCATTGAGGTTTTATCAGTTTTCCTTTGGCGAATTCATTGGTCCAGATTTCAGATAAAGCAGCATTGGCTGGTAAATAGGCCAGGATTGTTTGTGCCGATAAAAAGAATTGAAAGAAGCCTCCGTCTTTTTTCATGTATGCAATTCCGTGAACATTCAATTTGTTCTTTAATTCATTCAACGATCGTATTTTACTGAAAGGGTCTTTGGTTTTAAAGACATTCCTGAACTTTAAATTACTTTCGATCAATGCATCTCTTCCATTGTTTTCTGCACCAACAATATAAAGTAAACTATCATTATACTTTGCAAAACCAAAGATGTAATATTTTGAGTGGTTCAATAAATAATTGCATTCAAATTCTATGGCGAACCATTCAGCTTTATATACATATAAATGCGTTGTATCTCCTTCGGTTTGATAATTAACGGTATACCTAACAGAGTCGCCTTCCAGTCTTTCCCAATTATCGCCGCCTCTGCTAAAATAATTCCAATCTTTGAAAATATTCAGAAGTGAGTCATTTATGCTATTACTAATTGTTAGAGCTTGTTCCTCATTTTCTTTGGTAGTTTCTTGTTGTTGGCAAGAGAATAATGCAATAGAAAGTAATAGAATAAAAAAGTATTTCATGAATTATTTTGACAAAAGATATTCTATTTTTAATACATAAAGATTATTCTGATGGATCACATTCAGATAATTTCTTTGTATAGTCAAGGCGCGACTTACCACTTGTAAATAATCCAAATAAGATATTTCTTTTGAGTTGTATGATTTGATCGCTTGTTCAACGATGAGATCGAGATTAGCCAAAACATTAGTTCGATAATAATTGATACTGTTTCGATACTTGAGATACATGGTTACCGCTTGATTGTATTGCCCCTTGAGCATACTGGTATGGTAATTAAAATCAGATTCAGCCAATTTTGTGTTTATCTCTGCCGCTTTGATCTTCGATTTTTGAGGGTAGAACCATAAAGGGACTGCCATTCCTACCAAAAAACCTTGTAAGCGATTTTTTGTGGTTAGAAAATAATCTTCACCAAAAATATTGGCAGGACCATAAATGCTTTGATTGAAATATCCAAAAGAAAAGTCGGGTAAGATTTTGGCAACTTCTAATGTTTTTATTTTGTCGTGCACCCGAATTTGCTGCTGAAAATATTTTAAAGAAGGATGCTCGTAGATAGAATCACCATTCAGGGTGGCAGAGAGATAATTGTTCTCAAAATTGGTGTTCACAATACGTATGTCAGAATGAATATGCATAAGCGTTTGAAGTTCGATCTGAAAGTTATTGACATCCTCCTCACTTTCAGTAACCTCATTCTTTATCTCCATTACCTGTGTTTCAGCTGTAGTTTTTTCGAGTAGAGTAGCTTCTCCAGCCCTATGCTTAATGCTTACTGCTGCGGCGAATGCTTCGTAAATACTGTCTTCCTGAATAAGAACTTTGTTCACAGCATTAGAATAAAGTAGTGAGTAATAACTGACTTTGATCTGATAGATCAATTCGGCCTTAGTAGCTTCAAAATTATACTCGCTGCTTTTTATCTGGGCTTTGGCAAGCGCATTATGACTTGTGAAAACTTTAGGGTTGGGTATGGCTTGACTGAAGGTAATGTTATTGTCGTATTTGTAAATGCTATTGAATTGTCCTTGGGTGAACACCACCGAAGTTTTTGGTATTTCAGTGCCTGCCTTTTTAAACTGCCTTTGATAATCGATATTGTAATTTGCAGTTTTTATATTCTCATTATTTTTTAATGCATGATCTATGCACTCCTGAAGGTTGAATATTTTTGGTTTCGGGGTTTGAGCGAATTTAGTGTTTGCCAATAACAAGCAGGCAAGAAGAAAAAGTGTTTTAGCACCTTTTATACTAAGTATGTGTTGATCTGTATTAATAGAGACTAATTTAGGAAAAGAAAGGAATAATCCTAATCCTATAATAAGAAAGCTATCCAATACTGCATGTTGAATTCTTAATGGGATCTAATCCCTGTTCATTTTGCTCAGAATCCCTGTATTTACAGCTATCACATCCTCATCAATAGTGCCAACTGTAAAGCCGTTTGTTTTTAACAGGGCAATAGCCTGTTTGTAATTGGTGTCCGATAAATGGATATGTTCAAACATGATGAGTTCAATATTCAGTGTTGAAAATGGAATTAATTTTAAGATCTCATAATCGTAACCTTCAGTATCCATGTGTATGAGATCGATCTGTTTTAGAGAATGCTTGTTGAGTAATTCTGAAAACGTAATGGCGTTGACTGTATCTTCAATGAGCAATTCATCAAAATGTGGTACGCGACTCTTGTGTTTTAGGATAACTTCTTTATTAAAAGACCCGATCTGTTCGTACCACATCGGTAAACCTTTCAGATCACTTTTCTTTAATCTGTAAAATTTGAGCTTACCGTTTGTGGTTGCAATGGCGCTGTTCTCAAAAACAAAACGTTCTTTTATTGAGCTGTAATTGCTTTTCAGATCTTCAAATAAATAGGGTACAGGTTCAACAAGAATACCGGTCCATTTATAACTGATAATGTGTTTATGAATGGGATCATTGCTAACGCCGTTGTTAGATCCTACCTGAATGAAACGCACATTTGGTTTTGAATCGGCATAAGCCTTTACAATATCAAAGCTCCAGCGTTTTGGGTGCCAGTATTTGTAATGATAAATTCTTTGCCCTAATTTAAAAGCTTTACTGTTTTGCGGCAGTATTTTCTTTAGTATGCTTTTCATTAATGTGCAAAATTGATTTCGTATAAATGAGGCCAGAATTTTCCGGTAACATAAATTTTATTGTTGCTTGCATCGTAAGCAATGCCATTCATTTCCAGTGCATTCCTAAATCTGGCCCTTGCAGTGGTGCAGAGGGTGCTCAGATCCATGCGGCCAACTACTTTGCCTGATGCAGGGTCGATCTTGACAATGAAATTTTTATTCCAGATATTGGCGTAAATAAAACCTTGAATGTATTCCAGTTCATTCAAATAATCTTCGGCATAACCATCATCACTTACAGCTAATGTTTTGGTAACTTTTAAAGATACCGGATCCAGATAGGTAAGTACGTTTGTTCCATCACTCATAATTATATTGCTGCCGTCTGTGGTTAGGCCCCAGCCTTCTTTGTTCTGATAACTGAATTCACCGATCTTTTTAAAGCTCTTTGCATCGTAAATGAAACCCTTCTGATTTTTATAGGTGAGCTGATAAATCTTCTCATTTAAAAAAACAATGCCTTCGCCGAAATAGATCTTTTTATCTAATTCTGCTTTCACATCAATTTTTCCTGTTTTCATATCTACACTTCCAAACAATGATCTGGCTTGTGGCATATAATCAGGTGCGCCTGTGCTCTCAAATAGTTGATCCTTGTAAAACAGCAAGCCTTCTGTAAAGGCAAGTGTATCGTGCGGCGTGGTATTTACAAGTGTGTAATTTATTGCGGGGGCCGAATTATCGGGTTTAACAGGAACATTAACCGTTTCAGGAACTTTTGTTTCAGTGCATCCAACGATCAGAAAAAGAGAAAATAGTAAACTATAAATTGGTTTCATGCGGCTTTAAAATGTTATGCGATCTTCGCAATGGCTAATTTACTAAAAAGATCGTATTGCTTTAGTGGTTTGTTAGTGGTGGATGAAATGATACAGGAAAATTATAATCCGTTTTTACAGGTCGGCCATGCTCCAATGCTGGCTCCCATTTGGGCATTAACTTTACTAACCGAATTGCTTCGTCGTTGCAGGCCTTACAACCCGGAATTTCTTTTATCACTTTAATATTACTGATGCTCCCGTCTTCGGCAACATTGAACCATAGAAACACTTTGCCATCGCCGCCTTTCATGATGGTATCGGGTTTCTGAATGTTCTTATTAATGAACTTGAACATTTCACCAACACCGCCAGGGTAAACGGGGCGCTTGTTCACATTGTATTCAGGGTCGTTTACATCAACCGCTGCAATGGGTGCGATCTTTTCCTCAGGTTTTTCCTTATGTTTTGAATTCCCTTTTTTTTGCCCGAAACTCAAGAGGGATGCAAACAGAAAGATAAGTATGAAGGGTTTTCTCATAATGATTTGAGCATTAAAAATACTAAATACAAGGCTAAACTCGTAGTTTATGAAAGCGAATAGGCGATAGTTAACAACAAGGGATTGTTAGTTTTGAGATATCTGTATTGTTTAGGCGCCTTGGTCGATAAGGTTTTGCAGATCTGCTAACTCAGGGTACATATCAAAGTCAGAAGCTCTTATTTCCAGTTCTTTCTTTATTTTTTGGAGATCAGATCCTGAAAAATTGTTGAGTGGATTGTTTTCTGTACTAGCGTCGGCCTGCTTCTTTTTGTGAGAAACACTTTCAATTTCTGAATTTAGGCTTTCGTAAATAGAAAAAAGTCCCTGCAATTTAACTTCTTCATTTTTATCGTCAAGTGCTTTCAGTAGAATGGGCCCGCTATCTTTTGAGTATGCAAAACCGGCGTAGTAGCTTATCGCAGTTTTCCAGGCATCAGAATGATCAGCCCATTTACTAAGTAAGATCTGCCACTCAGCTCGATCCAACATAAAGGCAAAGTCGATTGCCCTGTCCGGAAACTCCAGTTCTTCACAAACCATTCCTTCATCTAAAAAATATTCGAGGGCTGCAGACATATTTGAAGTTTATTTTGTCGAATTGTAAATAGATGATCTTACTTTATCACGATCCTGCCAAGCAATTTATTAACGTCTTTTTTTAAATTGGCAAGTCGCACAATTTCTTTTAAGATCACTTCGGCATCTTCGTGACTTGCTGTTTTTAAAAGTTCCTGTTTTTCGTGAATGATCTGATTCAAGCGTTTTTCCTTTAAGCTGTGCAGGCTGTGTTGTGCCGATTTTTTTATAGTGTACACTTCTTTCGGCACAATTACGCCATGTGTAAGCCAGTTCACGCTTAATTCACCTTCTTTGGAAGAGATGTCGATGGCAAAGGTCGAAATGGCAGGATTGGTGTGATTAATGAAATAATTGGAACCGGGTAAACGTTCGTTCGATAACTGATGAGCGTACTCATCAAGCACCATCTGATAGATCGGATTTTGAAAATGAATGTTATCACGCATCAATTCAAACATGATGTATTCGCTGATGGTTAACTCAAAATTTTCAGTTTCATTTTGGCTGTTCTCAGTTTCTACATCTACGAGAACATTGCCGTAATTAAATAATACCCGCAGCAATTCCTTTTCTTCATACTCTGTAACTAAAGCGGTATTTATTTTTTCTTCTTCGGTAAATAATTCTTCTGTTTCCGGCGGTGCTGACTCCTGGTTATTCTTGAAATCTTTTTTGTCTCCGCTTTTTCTTCTTAATTTATTTACCTCCAACTGCAATATACTCTCATCCATGGCCATGATGTTGGCACACTCTTTTACATAAACAGAGCGAATAATGGCATCAGGTATCAGGGAAATGCTTTGTACAATATCTTTTATTACGGTTGCTTTACGAATAGGGTCGTGTTTGGTCTCATTAAATAGCGAACGTGTTTTGTATGCAATGAAATCCTGTGTATTATTGGCAATGTGATCCTTGAACTCTTCGGCGGTAACTTTTTTACTGAACGAATCCGGATCATCATTATCAGGAAACATCAGCACTTTTACGTTCATACCTTCTTCCAACAACAGGTCAATGGCACGTATGCTTGCTTTTTCGCCGGCACTGTCACCATCGTATAATACAATTATATTATTGGTAAAACGATGTACGGCTTTTATCTGTTCAATGGTCAGCGATGTTCCTGATGAAGCTACCACGTTCTCAATGCCCGATTGGTGCATCGAGATAACATCGGTATAACCTTCTACCAGATAACAGCAATCTTTTTCCTGAATCGCTTTCTTAGCATACCACAAACCATACAACACTTTACTCTTGTCGTAAATTTCTGTTTGAGGTGAGTTAATGTATTTCGCCTGCTTTTTATCATTACCTAAAATTCTTCCGCCAAAACCGATCACGCGTCCGCCTACATCGTGTATCGGAAACATCACACGTGAGCTGTAACGGTCAAAAATATCTTTTTCAGTAATGGGTTCGCCTTCTTTATGCTGATTGCTTAAAATGCTTAATCCTGTTTTTACAAGATACTCCGCCTTATAAGAATTTTGTGTGGCGGTATGACTTAATCCCTTTTTATCTTCTAAACTATAACCTAGTTGAAATTTTTCAATGATGTCGGATCTGAAGCCGCGTTCTACAAAATAACCAAGACCAATCGACTTGCCCTCGTCGGTATTGAACATGTTATCTGTAAAATAACGCTGTGCATATTGCATCACAATGTATAAACTCTCTTTTTCGTTTTGCTGGGCACGTTCTTCAGGACTGATCTCGCGTTCAACAATTTCGATATTGTACTTTTTGGCGAGCCATCGCAGCGCTTCAGGATACGAAAGCTGCTGATTCTCCATGATGAAACTTACCGACGTACCGGCCTTGCCACAGCCAAAGCATTTGTAAATTCCTTTAGCGGGAGAAACCGTGAATGAAGGCGATTTTTCGCCATGAAATGGGCAGAGACCTAAATAATTTGCGCCACGTTTTTTGAGGGTAATAAATTCTCCAATTACGTCCTCAACCCGGGCAGCATCAATAATCTTATCTATGGTATCTTTAGGTATCAAAAATTCAGGAAATAGGAATTAAATTTAAGCAAAAATTAGGGAGGTATGCGAAAATTCTATCCACAAAATCGAATTGTGAGGCTGAATTCGAGGCAACAAAAAAGCCGTCACTTTTTAAAGAGACGGCTTAAATTATTTTTGATCTTTTGTATTCAGTTATTTCCGCTGTCTGAAGAAGATGATTCTTCGCTGGTAGTTTCTTTTTTGCCTTTTGCTTCAGCTACAACAATTGTTCTTTCGTAATGCATAGTTCCGTTTAAAGCGGCAATGGCTGCGTTCCCTTCATTATCGTTTGGCATTTCAACAAAGCCATAACCTTTACTACGGCGAGTTTCTTTATCCTTAATAATACGAACGTTAGATACTTCGCCAAATTCAGAAAATAGATCTTTCAAAGATTGTTCTCTTACTTTAAAGCTGATGTTACTTACAAAGATATTCATACAAATACTGTTTAATTATATAGTAAAAATATGAAAAATAATTCAATCTCCAAATTTTTTGGGTTAGTCGACAAAAAACAGGAATTAAGCCTAAAATAGCTTGATTTTTGGGTTCCTAAGTGCTTGAGAAAGAGTTAAAAATTTTAGAATATTTTAGCCTCAAGACTTATTTCAACATTGGCATCTTTTGGTAAGCGCTGAGCCTGAATTGTGGCTCTGGCAGGGAATTCCTTGGTGAAGTATCCGCTGTAAACCTCGTTAACATGCACAAAATTGTTCATGTCGTTCAGGAAAATAGTGGTTTTAACAACATTATCGTAATCAACACCGGCAGCTTTTAGTATTTCGCCAAGGTATTCCATTACAATTTTAGTTTCTTCTTTTATGGTGGTCTTTATAAGTTGTTTCGACTGAAGATCCATGGCAATGGTGCCTGAAATATATACGCTGTCGCCCACAACTACGGCTTGATTGTATGGACCAATAGGAGCAGGGGCTTTGTCGGTTTTGATGATCTTTTTCATTAAAATGTGTTTTTAATTCATTAAACAAATATATTAACCCCGTTGGATTTAAAAAAATCCTACGGGGTAAAAAATTGATTAGTTATTCAACCTGGTGGATCTTTTCATCCAATGGGTTTAGTCGCGATTATTGCCGGTAAAGCGCCAGATATAGTATAATAATGTAGCAATGGCGCCCAATGCGGCAGCGAAATAGGTGTAAGCTGCCCAGGTTAAGGCGTCTTTGGCGTCTTCATGTTCCTGATCGTGCGTAATATGCGAGGCATTTAACCAGGCTAAACCACGTCGGCTGGCATCTACTTCAACCGGTAAGGTTATAATGCTGAACAGGGTAATGGCGGCCTGACAAACAATGAACACTAAAAGCATAGTGTTGGTTAAACTTGGAATTGAAAAAGCTACTAAAGCCAGGCCAAAAACCAAAAAGTTCATAATGGTAGAACTAATTTGAACTACCGGAACCAAGGCACTGCGCATGCCAAGCCAGGCGTATGCCGTAGCGTGCTGCACAGCGTGCCCGCACTCGTGCGCCGAAACCGCTGCTGCAGCTACATGGCGGCCATGATAAACATCGTTGCTTAGGTTAACGGTTTTAGTGGTAGGATTGTAATGATCCGTTAACTGGCCTTCAACCGAAACCACCTTAACATCGTAAATACCATTATCGCTAAGCATTTTTTCGGCCACCTCTTTACCGCTGAGCCCGCTCGACAAGCGCTCTTGCGAATAATGTGCAAACTTAGATTTAAGGCGGGAACTGATCAAAAAACCTATCAATAAGAACACGCCACTTATTATTAATAAACCAAAGTCAAAATACATAGTTGTTGTTTTTACTAAATAGTATCAAAGCCTGTGCCTAAGCTGAATTACTGACAAAATTGCGTTGATTTTGTGACAATATTTGTTCGAAACTTAATGCCGCGTGAGGGATTGAGCCATTGTTTGAGCTCTTTTTTGCCGTAGCGAAGCGGAAGCAAAAAAAGCGAGTGGCGAAAGCCCGACCTCCTAAAGCGTGCGAGGTACGAGCTCTGCTTTAGGGAGGCACGCCCAAAACCTTAAACTTAAATTAACATCCCACTTTTAGTAATTAAAACTCGGCGGATGCATTATAATTACTATAAAACTTAGATTTAGGGTTTTGATTTGAATTTATGACAAAGCCTTTGATTTTTGTAACCAACGATGATGGCATTAGCGCACCCGGAATTATTAAGCTGGTAAGCATTGCAAAAAAATTTGGCGAAGTAGTTATTATTGCACCCGACAAACCTCAGTCGGGCATGGGCCACGCTATTACCATAAATGCAACTTTGCGATTAAATAAAACCAATTATCACAACATCGAATCTGAATACAGTTGCAGCGGTACACCGGTAGATTGTGTGAAGATGGCCGTGAATAAAATATTGCCTCGCAAACCGGATCTCGTTCTTTCAGGAATTAATCATGGCAGCAACAGTTCCATTAACGTGATCTATTCGGGCACCATGAGTGCAGCCATTGAAGGAGCTCTTGAAGGAGCATCAAGCATTGGTTTTTCGTTGTGTGATTATGGTATTGATGCTGATTTTTCGCAGGCTGAAAAATTTATTGAACAAATTATTTCACAAAGCTTAAAGCATAAAATGCCAAAAGGAGTTTGCCTGAATGTGAACATCCCTAAATTAAAAAGCGACGAACTAAAAGGCATTAAAGTTTGCCGGCAGGCAAAAGCAAATTGGGTTGAAGAGTTTGAAGAACGCCACGACCCTTACGGAAGACCTTACTACTGGCTTACCGGCAAGTTCGTGAATTTTGAACCTGAGTCGGATGACACCGATGAGTGGGCGCTCAAGAACAGTTATGTTTCGGTAGTACCTACACAATGCGATTTAACAGCATATGATGCATTAGATAATTTTAAATCATTATTAAAATAAAAAATTATGGAATGGAACGAACGCTTTGATAAATTCTGGATCGGCCTTATGGTTGGAATTTTATTTCCTTGCCTGGTTTTTTTCAGTTACTGGCTTTTCAGATTCAGTTACATTGATTTTCCGATTCGCTTTGTAAAATATTTAATGAACGGACAAATGCTTAGCGCCACTGTAAAAATGTGCGGACTTGGAAATTTGTTAATTTTTTATTTAGGGTTGAATAAGAAAATGGACA
The DNA here is from genome assembly GCA_025362575.1 of Bacteroidia bacterium. Lineage (GTDB taxonomy): Bacteria > Bacteroidota > Bacteroidia > B-17B0 > Aurantibacillaceae > JAHEYG01. The sequence goes on along the minus strand of JANYIQ010000250.1, from coordinate 8,102 downwards.
ATGCTACTAAGGGAATTATTGTAAGTGTATTGGGTTATGTAGCGCTTGTGCTTTACATAACGTATTACTACGAAGAAGATTTTTTATAAAAACATAAGTTATCAAATATTACATCATAGCCGGTGAGCCTTCGGGCGATTTGCACGCTTCTAACTTTATGAAAGAGTTAAAGAAGCTAGACGCTAATGCAGATTTCTGTTTTTTAGGCGGCGATCTGATGGAGCAGGTGGCAGGCCGTAAGCCAACTATTCATATTGCACAAATGGCTTTTATGGGCTTCGTTGATGTGCTCAAGAATCTATCCAAAATAAAGGTCAATTTTAAAATTGTAAAGGAAGACATTGAAAAATGCAAACCCGATGTTGTTATTTTAGTGGATTACCCGGGATTCAATCTTCGCATGGCAAAATGGGCAAAATTAAAAGGCTTAAAAACATTTTTTTACATATCGCCAACAGTTTGGGCCTGGAAAGAAGGAAGAGTAGAAGAGATCAAAAAATATGTGGATAAAATGTTTGTGATCCTGCCTTTTGAAAAAGCATTTTACGCCAAACATAATTGTGATGTCGAATTTGTTGGTCATCCTTTATTGGATGCCATTGAAGATCGTAAAAATTCGATGCTGAGCCGCGAGGAATTTTTAAAGAAAAATAATTTAGGAAACAAAGAGATCGTTGCGATACTTCCCGGCAGCCGAAAACAGGAATTAGAGCGTATGCTTGATATTTTATTGCAGTTCAAGGATAATTTTAAGCAATACGAAATGGTTTTAGGCGGTACTAATAATGTGCCGAAACATTTATACGACAAAGCCATTGAAAAAGGATTTAAAGTGGTGTTCGATCAAACCTATGAATTAATGCAATATGCAAAGGCAGGTGTTATTAAATCAGGCACCAGTACTTTAGAAGCAGCCTTGTTTGGTTTACCTGAAGTGGTATGTTATCGCGGTGGAGCTTTATCTTTCTGGATCGCCAGGCAGGTGGTGAATTCAAGTTTAAAATACATTTCACTGGTGAACCTGATAATGGATAAAGAAATTGTAAAGGAATTATTACAGGAAGACATGACCGCTGCGAAAATTTCTGAGGAGTTGAATAAATTATTAAATGAGAATGCTTATCGTGAACAGATGATCGGCGAATACAACGAATTAAAAACAAAACTTGGAGGTTTGGGTGCTTCGAAACGCATTGCGACAGCCATGTATAATAGTTTAATCAAATAACAAATGATCAGAAAATTACTTGTACTGCTATTTATTTTAAGATCTATTACAGGGTTTTGCGAAGATGTTATTGCCATTAAAGTATTTTCACATTTAAAAATTGTATCCATGACTATGGTGGTGGAAGGTTCTTCTTATACCATTATGGCCGATGACAAACAGCTTTTAAAGACCAGCGGCGAAACCATTTTTAAACTGATGATGGTCAACGACAGCATTCAGCTGAAATCGTTTGAAACCGCCTATGGAAGTTTTAAAAATGTAAAATTCATTGCTAACGATGGCAAAGGTGAAATAAAATTAAAGCTGATCAACCCCGAACGCAAACCAAGAATTTATCAGGATGATTTTAATGTTACTGTTGAAGAAGGTTTTTTAAAAGTAATTAATCAGGCCGAACTTGATAACTACATTGCAGGCGTTGTAGAGGCTGAATCAGGCACACACTCAACTCCCGAATTTTATAAGGTTCAGGCCATTTTAGCAAGAACCTTTGCGCTGGCGCACATCAACAAACATTTACTCGAAGGATTTTCTTTATGTGATCAGGTGCACTGTCAGGTTTATTACGGCAAACCCAAATACACAGAGATCTATAAAATAATGGAGGATACCAGAGGTAAGGTTGTAGTGGATGAGGATCTGAATTTAATTGTGGCGGCTTTTCATAGTAACAGCGGCGGACAAACTGCAAACTCAGAAGATGTTTGGGGAGCAAGAACCACATATTTAAAAAGCGTTAACGATACTTTTAGTTTACACATGCCAAATTACAAGTGGGAACGTAAAATGTTAACTGACGACTGGTTAAGTTATTTGAAATTAAAGCATAATTATCCAATTGAAGATCCCTTGGCAAAAAACATTGCTTTGAGTTTCCGGCAATGGGATCGTAAAATTTACATGGAGGCAAGCAATGTGAAAGTTCCATTGAAGAATGTTCGACAAGATCTGCAATTGAAATCTACTTTATTCAGTATCTATCAGGTTGGTGATTCTGTTGTCTTTAAAGGTCGCGGATATGGTCACAGTTTGGGTATGTCGCAGGAAGGCGCCATGCGCATGACGAAACTGGGGTACAAACATATGGATGTATTGAATTTTTATTATCGTAATATTCAGATCATTGATATGCGTAAGCTTAGTTTTTTTAGGGATGAATAGAATTATAATGAGTTAAATTTTTGCCGCAAAAATTACTAAATCCCTCTAAAATATTTTGTCATCCCGATACTATCGGGATTTGTGGTTTTCGTGGCTAATAAAAAAATGAAATGAGAGAAATTGATGTTAGCATAGAACCTTTTCAGGAATCACATCAGCATAGCATTAATGTATTGAGTAAGGAAATTCAAAAAGAATTCTTCATTCCTTTTTCTTCAGCGGGCGCAAGATCAATTACAGAATTATCAAAAGATCCGAATCAAAAATATTGGGTGGCATTAAGCCATGGTAAAGTTATAGGAACTGTTGGCATTGTTAAAATTGCAGATCAAAAAGCGGTCTTAAAAAGAATGTTTTTAAAAAAAGGTTTCCGCGGAAAGGAATACGGCATTGCTAAAAAATTATTGCAGCTCGCTATATATTATGGCATCGAAAATAACTGTAAAGAAATTTATTTAGGCACCATGTTACAGTTCGTTGCAGCGCAAAAATTTTACCTGAAACAGGGTTTTGTTGAAATTACAAAAGAACAATTGCCACCTGACTTTCCAGCCAATGAACAAGATACTTTGTTCTATATGCTTGGGCTTATCTAGGCGATACAGCTGAATCCTGACTTACGGTGTAGTAGCTGTAATACAACTTTACGATTCTCATGGTTTTGTTGATCACATCACGAGCAATGAATGAATTAAGCATTTTTGTTTTAGGGTCGGTGATGTAACTTATTTCCTTTAATAAAATATCGTTCTTAAATTGCTTTTCGGTGTAAATGCAATTGGTGGAATCACACAAATAAGTTGATTTAAGGATGACATCACCATTGGCATTACCTTTGAATTCTGCGCTTGTTAAAATTCCTTTTTCATATTTGAATTCGGCGCTTTGCATGATCCAGGCAACCGTATAATGCTCGTTTGTGGAAATTACTTTTCCGGTTGTGTCTTTGTTAATGATGATCTCCTTATAAGGTCTGTTCTCGCTGTTAAGACAGATCTGTTTATACTGACCTCGCGTAATATCTATGTATTGAAAGCTATCTGCACTGATGAGGATCTGGTTACCAAGAATAAAAGTATTTTTTGTTTGGCTGATATTAGTTTCCTTAAAACGTTTCTCTTTTGTAATTCTTCCCAAGCTATCGTAATTGTAATAGCGCGTCTCATAATAGGTGCCATCGTTAAAACGTTTCATGATAAGATCTTTTTTGTTGTTGTACATGTAAACCGTTGATGTTGTATCATACACGTATTCGTTCCTGTTGTAAGTATAACCTTTGCTGATCATCTTTTTTCGACGGTATGTAGGCTGAACGTGTACTTCTTTTTCAATGGTTTTAACAATGGTTGTATAATAAAACCGGCTTATCAAACCCTCTTCATTAAATTCATAATAGTTCATCAGGTTCTTGTCTTCAGCGATCTGGAAGTCCCTTTTATCAATGATGTCGAAAGTTATCGATCTTATCTTCTGCTTTTTTACAAAGTTGGTATTGAACTCAAGAATGGGTGCAAATGCAGAATTGGCAGAAGGCACAAGAAGTGTCTGAGCATTATTTTGCCAGAAAATGAAGATCAGGATTATGCTAAACAGTTGTCTCAAGCAGCGCAACCGCTTCTTTTACATCTTCGGTTGGACTTTTACAGGTTTTATCTTTACAGATGTAAATGAGGGTTTTGCCCTCAATAAAGCGCTGTTTTAAAATATCCAGTTCCGAATCGGAAGCAGTTACTACAAAAATCGTGTTTGGAAGGTAGTAATTATGGAGCTTCTGCAATATTGTATCAACATCTTTACCAACAATGCAAACTTCAAAGCAATCGTTTAACAGATCAAGGTAAAGAGAGGCCCAATTGCTATATCCTGCCCCGTAATTCATGATCTCATCACTAAAATGGTTTAACATGAGGCTTGAAATGCCCTTGTATTCATCGTTTCCGGTAATTTTAGATAGTTTGAACAAATTGCAAGCCATTTGTGAATTAGAGGCAGGGATCACATTATCGCTGGTCTCAGTGGTTCGAACTACCAGTTTTTCGCTGTTTTTGGCGGTGTAGTAAAATAATTGGGTATCGGCATTATAAAAATTCTCAAGCGCGTGATCTGTTAAATTCTTAGCAAGCATCAGCCAGCTTTCATTCTGCGAAATAGTATAAACACTGATAAAGGCATCAATAACAAAAGCATGGTCATCTAAAAAACCATTCACTTTTGGTTTTCCATTGTTATATGAACGCCAGATCGAAAAATCACTCTTCACTAATTTTTCTTTCAGGAATGTGGCATTTTTTAAAGCAACTTCTTTGTAATGTGCGTTTTTAAAAGTTAAATAGGCTTCGCAATAGGCCTTGCACATTAGGCCATTCCAGGCAGCAAGGATCTTGTTATCCAATCCGGGCTTGACCCTTTTTTCTCTGTGCTTTAATAAAATGATCTTGCAATCTGAAATCATCTTGTCGAGTTCAGTATCTTTTAAATTGTGTTTCACTAAAAGATCAACAATGTTCTCAGTGCGCATCAAAACATAATTGTCATCTTCCCAGTAACCAATATCGTTTATGTTATAATATTCGCCGAAGACCTCAAAATGCTCTCCTAATAAGTATTCCAGCTCTTCTTTTTGCCATACATAATATTTCCCTTCTACACCTTCGCTGTCTGCATCGAGTGCGGAGTAAAAACCATTTTCAGGACTTAACCATTCTCTCTCAACAAACTCCAGTGTTTCAAAAACAACTTGTTGATACAATTTATTTTTTGTTAAACGATAAGCTTCGCAATACAAGGTAACCAGTTGAGCGTTGTCATAAAGCATTTTTTCGAAATGCGGAATTTTCCAATACACATCAACACTGTATCTGGCAAAACCTCCGCCAAGCTGATCATAAATACCACCGCAAGCCATTTTTTGCAAGGTGAGCTCAACGTGTTTTAAAACTTCAGGATCGTTATTTAAATGCGCGTACTTTAATAAAAAATTGTAATTATTTGGTATCGGAAATTTTGGTGCGCGGTTAGGACCGCCAAGTTCTTTATCAAAACGTTTTTTCCAGTTACTGACGCTTTTTTCGATGACTGAATTAGTTAAAACATTTTCTTCAGTTTTTTTTGCATTAATTAATTCTGCCTGATTTATTCCTGCTGTAAGATCAGTGGCATATTGCATTACTTTTTCAGGTTCTTTATCAAATAACTGATAAAGATTCTGCAAAATATTTATCCATTGTCCTTTCTGAAAATAGGTTCCGCCATAAACAGGTCTGCCATCCGGGAGCACAAAACAATTGAGGGGCCATCCGCCTTGTCCGGCCATTAACTGCACGGCACTCATGTATAGCATATCTACATCCGGTCTTTCTTCACGGTCGACCTTTACATTAATGAAATGTTCGTTCATTATTTCAGCTACAGCTTCATCCTCGAAACTTTGATGCTCCATAACATGACACCAATGGCAGGCACTGTATCCGATACTTATCAAAACTAATTTATTTTCTTTTTTTGCCTGTTCAAAAACCGCGGGACTCCAGGAGACCCAATTAACGGGATTGCGTGCATGCTGCAAAAGGTATGGACTGGTTTCGTGAATGAGTGCGTTGCTGTTCATGTTATAAAAGTAAGCAGAATTGATCTTAGACGTAATTTTTTTCAATGATTTAATTAACAAGTGCTCAAGTAATTAGTTTATTTAAGAATTGCTTGGGGATCGTATTTGAAATCAAAATGATATTTTTTTTAAGAGAAGCGCAAAATACATTTGTAATGAAATGCGAAAAAGAGCCTATATATCATCTACAGGAAGTTACTTACCGGACTATGTTTTAACGAATTCTGAAATAGCTACTATGGTTGATACCACTGATGAGTGGATAAGCGAACGTTGTGGAGTTAAAGAAAGAAGAATTCTGAAAGATAAAAATTTAGCAACTGCATACATGGCAAAAATGGCCGGAGAAAGGGCGATGCAAAAAGCAAAAATAAGTGGCGAGGAAATTGAGATCGTAATTGTGGCAACCGCAACGCCTGAACATCAGTTTCCGGCAACGGCAGCAATTGTGGCCGATATGCTCGGAATAAAAAATGCCTGGTGTTTTGATCAAATGGCCGCTTGTTCAGGTTTTTTATTCGCATTAAACACGGCAGCAAAATTAATTGAGTCAGGTTCTTACAAAACGATTTTATTAATTGGCTCTGATAAAATGTCGAGTATAATGGATTTCACAAACCGAAATACTTGCGTTTTATTTGGTGATGGTGCAGGAGCATTGATATTAAAGGCTACCGATGCTCCTTACGGTATTAAAAAAAGTGTGCTTAGAACGGATGGAAGCGGTTATAAATATCTTTATCAAAAAGCGGGAGGAAGTTTGTTTCCGGCGACAGCCGAAACTGTTTTGAACAAGGAGCATTCATTGAGTATGAACGGACAAGCAGTATTTAAAACAGCTGTAAATAATATATCCGAAAGCTGCGTCAAGCTGCTTGAGATATCAGATCTTTCAGCTGCAGACATAAAATATTTTATACCGCATCAAGCTAATAAGCGAATTATTCTAGCTGTTGCAGAAAAACTCGAATTGCCGTTAGATAAAGTAATGATGAACATTGAAAAATATGGGAACACTACTTGCGCAAGCATTCCTATTGGTCTCGACGAATGGAGTAATAGGTTTAAAACTGGAGACATCATTATGATTTGTGCTTTTGGAGCTGGGTTTTCGTGGGGGGCTTTGTCCTTAAATTGGCTCGAAGAGAATTGAAAAAAAATATGTAATTTTAAATGTGTTAAGTAATACAGATTCTTTATATCAACTGATTAAATCGTTAAGCAAAAGCGAGAAGCGCAATTTTAAATTGTATGCGAACCGTTTGCAGGGTAACGAAGATAGCAAATTCATGGTGTTGTTTGATGTGATGGATAAATTGAAGGATTATGATGAAGAAAAGATACTTCAAAAGGCGGAAGGTGTTTCAAAGGCTCAGTTATCGAATCTTAAAGCTCATTTATACAAGCAAATACTTCTTACGCTACGCTTAAATGCATCGAATCAAGACCTCGATATTTATTTAAGAGAGCAGATCGATTACGCCAAATTGCTTTATAATAAAGGTTTATATAATCAGAGTTTGAAAATGCTTGACAAAGCAAAAGTAACAGCAATAGAGTTTGAAAAAAATACAATCCTTCTTGAAATTTATGATTTCGCAAAGCACATCGAAGGCCAGTACATTACAAGAAGTATTGACACCACGGCCGAAGAAATAACCACAAGTGCCAACCTTCTTACAAAAAAAATAATCGGAACAAATGCTTTTTCAAATTTGGGGATAAGGCTGTATAGCTTATATTTGAAAACAAGTCAAGTAAGAAACGAAAAAGATCTTTTATTTGTCTCAGAATTCTTTAAATCTAATTTGCCTTCATATAATATAGAGGATTTAAGTTTTTTTGAAAAGATGTATTTGTATCAGTCTTACGTTTGGTATAGCAATATTGTTCAGGATTTTTTAACGTGTTACAAGTATGCCAGTCGATGGGTCGATTTATTCGAAGAAAACAAACATCTTATCCCGGTTTATGCTGATTTATATTTAAAAGGGCTTCATAATTGGGAGATTAGGAATCATACAGGGAAATTGAATTATCAAGTGTGGTTGCTTATCTTCAAGTACTTTGCGCCAATTTTGGGCTGACGCAATGCTTCAGGAG
>JANYIQ010000247.1 GCA_025362575.1 Bacteroidia bacterium | reverse complement strand
TGTGGATGCAGGGCTTCACACCGAACCGCAAAATGTGGCTCTTGTTTTAAATACGCCATTCACCATCATAAAAAGCGTTGGCGAAAAGCAATTGGAAGAATTGCATTTCATGGATGATGCCGCCGCTGAAAAATTTGCAGAGCCCCTTAAAAAATTCGGATCAAAACCATTCAGTAATGAAAATCTGATCATTATTGAATTGGAAAGTTTCTCGAAAGAATATACAGGCATTGGCAATCGCAAGAGTTACACACCGTTTTTTGACAGCTTAATGAAGCAGTCGCTTGTATTTACAAACGCATGGGCTAACGGAACACGCTCCATTGAAGGCATTCCGTCGATCCTTTCAGGTGTTCCAACCTTGATGAACAATTCATATATTAATTCACCGTATTGCAATAACAAGCTCAACTCATTACCATCTTTACTGAAACAAAAGGGTTATGGCACTTATTTTTTTCATGGCGGATTGAACGGCACCATGAACTTTGATTCCTATACAAAGATCGCAGGGTTCGATAAGTATTTTGGAAAAGATGAATACAACAACGATGCCGATTTTGACGGTAACTGGGGTATTTGGGATGAACCTTATTTACAATATTGTGCCGCTAAACTTAATGAGACCAAACAACCTTTTTTCGCTTCCATATTTACGCTTAGTTCACATCATCCATACCAGGTGCCCGAAAAATACAAAGGAAAATTTCCAACAGCAAAGCTTGAGATACTGGAAAGCATTGGGTATGCAGATTATTCGCTAAAACAATTTTTTAATACTGCTAAAAAAATGCCCTGGTTCAACAATACGCTTTTTATATTGGTAGCTGATCATACCAGTATTTCTGACGATCATTTTTATGCAAATAATGCCGGGCAACATTGTATCCCAATTGTATTTTATAAAGCCGATAATTCTTTGGCAGGAAAGAACAATACCTTGATCCAGCATATCGATATTTTGCCAAGCGTTTTAGATAAAATGGGCTACGATGAACCTTTCTTTTCTTTTGGCAAGAGTGTATTCAGTGCCTCGCCCTCGCCGTATGCCATTTTTTATGATTCAGGAAATTACTACTTAACCAACGATTCCATGTATTTTGGCTTTAATGGTTTTAAGGCAACTCAAGCCGTTAAATTTGCCAATGACAGCGTATTGGCCAGAAATCTGGTAAAATATGAAGTAAATGCAGTGAAAAACGCTGAAAATTACCTTAAATCCTACATGCAATTCTATAGTCATTCGCTTCTTCAAAATAATGCCTGTTTCCCGAAATAATATATTGGTATAAATAATAATAACTGTGTATTTTCGTTATCCTTGTAAATAAGGTGAGATCCGCGAAAACACATACATTTTGGTTAGTATTACTTTGGCTTCTGCCCATTTGTATCTTCGGTCAAACCGCCACCATAAGCGGAACTTTAAAAGGCACCGATAATGAGCCTTTAGATGGAATTCAGATCACCGTTTTAGAAGATGCTCAAAGAACAACCGTTAGTGATGCTAAAGGAAATTATTCACTCATCGTTCCGGCCAACAAAGACATCACAGTTACTTTTTACAATATCAACTTTAAACAGCTCAACAAAAAATTAAATTTAAAAGAAGGTGAAACACTTTTGCTTTCCCCGGCCATTCAATTTAAAAACGAGATCACAGCCGTTGAAATTGTTAGTGAGAACAGAACCGTTGAAGTAACACGTATTGATCCTAAATTAATTTATCAGTTACCAACTGCCGGCGGAAATTTAGAAGACATCATCAAAACTCAAATGGGTGTGAGTAGCAACAACGAATTAAGCAGTTCGTATTCTGTTCGTGGTGGTAATTTTGATGAGAATTTAATTTATGTTAACGATATTGAGGTGTATCGCCCCTTTTTAGTGCGCAGCGGACAACAGGAAGGATTAAGTTTTGCGAATCCTGATATGGTGAGCAACATTAATTTTTCGGCCGGTGGTTTCGAAGCTAAGTACGGCGATAAAATGTCGTCGGTTCTTGATATCACTTACAAGAAACCGACAAAGTTCGCCGGCTCAGCTCAAGGAAGTTTGCTAGGCGGCGCGCTGCATTTAGAGGGTATTAGCAAGAACCGTTTATTTGCCTGGTCGGTTGGTTCGCGTTACAAAAGCAATACTTATCTTTTAAAAAATATTGATACCAAAGGCGAATACAAGCCACGTTTTTATGATTTACAGAGCTTTCTAACTTTCAACATCAATCCTAAATTAACGGTTGAAGTACTTTCAAATTTATCGAACAATAAATATTTAGTTATACCGAGCAATCGCGAAACCACTTTTGGTACCGTAAATAATGCAGTGAGTTTTAAAGTTTACTTTGATGGTCAGGAAGTGATGAAATATAACACCTTCATGACCGGTGTATCTACAACTTACAAACCTAATAATACCACAAAATTAAAATTCATTGCCTCGGGTTACACTACCAAAGAAGAAGAGATCTATACAGTGCAAGGCCAATACTATATTGATCAGTTAGAAGCAGACCTGGGAAGCAGCAGTTTTGGTCAGGTTGCATACAACAGAGGTGTAGGAACATTTCTAAACAATGGTCGTAATCAATTGAACGCGCAGGTTTATAATGTGGAGCATAAAGGCACAAAATACTTAAAGCGTGGTAATCAGTTCTTGTGGGGCTTGCGTTACCAGCACGAAAGCATTAACGATAAATTAAGCGAGTGGCGAATGATCGATTCGGCCGGTTATGTTCATCCATACAGTGCAACTTCCATTGACCTGACCGATGTTTACAAAACAAAGATCAATTTAGAGAGTTCACGTATCATGGAGTATGTGGAGTACATTCATAACAAAACCTTCCGCGACTCATCCAAAATAACTTTAACAGGAGGTATAAGGGGTAATTACTGGACCGTTAACAATCAGTTCTTATTATCACCACGCGTTACTTTGGCTTTAAAACCAAACTGGAAACGCGATTACGTTTTTAAATTATCGGGCGGATATTATTATCAGCCGCCATTTTACAGAGAGTTGCGCGGTATTGACGGAACACTGAATACCAATGTAAAGGCACAACAATCGATACACGCCGTATTAAGCAGCGATCATAATTTCACCATGTGGAGAAGACCTTTCAAATTTGTAATGGCAGGTTATTACAAACAGTTGAACAATTTAATTCCTTACGAAATTGATAACGTTCGTGTGCGTTATTTTGCCAACAACAGCGCCAAGGGTTACGCTACAGGATTGGATTTTCGTATTAACGGAGAATTTGTGAAAGGCGTTGAGAGCTGGGCATCTTTAGGTTTTTTGAGAACCTACGAGTATTCGGCAAACAACATTCACTACAAACGTTATAATGCAGATGGCGAAGAAATTGTAAAAGGTTACACCTTTGATCAGAAAGCTGTTGACAGTACAAAAATTGATCCGGGTTACATACCCCGCCCTACCGACCAGATGGTAACTTATAGCATGTTCTTTCAGGATTACTTACCAAAATTTCCACAATTTAAAATGAACCTCAACATTATTTTTGGAAGTGGTTTGCCGTTTGGTCCGCCAACACACGAACGCTGGCGCCAGGTATTCCGCATGCCGCCATACCGTAGAGTTGACATAGGATTTGCTTATAATATTTTAAAAGAAGACCGTGAAATTAAACGCAAGAACGTTTTCAATAATTTAAAATCGATGTGGCTAAATGTAGAGGTATTGAATTTATTGCAGGTTAACAATACCGTTTCGTACACTTGGGTAACTGATGTAACCGGCCGCCAATACGCGGTTCCAAATTATTTAACCAGAAGACAACTGAATGTTAAATTGCAGATAAGGTTTTAGATCTGAAGCCTATTGACATTGCGATTTATTTATTGTAGCTTTATTTGAGCAACAGCTCATTTAAAATCTTTGCCCATGAAAAGATCATTACTCTTATTCTTATCAGTAAACATGATCAATAGCCTTAGTGGGCAAACTACTGATCAAAAAAAAAAAATTCCGAAGAGATTGCAAAAACTTCAGTTGAAAATTTATTGAGTGCGAAAACCGCATCTTCCGCTGCATCTTCCTGTACTCACTTTTCAGGCTCATCAAATGTGTCCGGGATTTATCAAGGCGGTAATGAAGTATTACAGTATAATAAAGACGTAAATGCAATTACATTTGTGCACAACGCAAGTCCAACTTATTCAAGTATTCCTAACGGAAACTCAGGCACTATAGTTACCAAGTACTCTACCAATAACGGCACCTCGTGGGATTCAACGGTGATCTGGACCAACACCACAAATCTTGCACGTGTTCCGCAAGGCGGTTTGTATAATCCATTAGGCAATACAAATTTCACAAATACATATATGGTTGCGATGGGTGAAACTTTTGGAACCAACTACAACGGAAATTGGTTTTGCAGTAAAAAAAACACTGCCGTTGGAACAACAACGCCGGGAATTGACCAGCAATTTTTCCCGAATACTGCACCATTCGGAGCACTTGGAAAAAAGGTTGACTTTACCCGTTATGGTTTCACTTATACTCAAGATGGTTACGTAAGAGGATTAGGTGAAGTTTGTAATGACATTAATAATACAACAGCTACAGCGACATACGGTTTGAGGGGTGCGGCAATTCTCAAAGGAATGTTCATTGCCGGTGCATTTGTTTGGTCTTATGATTCACTTATTCCGAATTGCATTTTAAGAAGCAATGGATCCAAACATTTAACAAGCAAAATGGCAAGAATGGCATGGAATGATGCAGGAACCGTTGGATATGTGGTGATGCTAGGGGTTAGAGCCGGAACAAGCGGTTCAACAAAAGGTTACCAGCCTATCGTTTATAAAACAACTAACTCAGGAGCGAGTTGGAGTTTAATGCCCGTTCAGGATTTTGCGACCAATCAATTTAAATGTTTGGTTGATCGTTTGTGGCCTGTAAACACTAATTCTACATTAATTGTTCCTTTTTTCTCACCTAACGAAGGCATTGATGCCGCAGTTGACATAAATGACCAACTCCACATTGCAACCACTGTAGTAGGCTCAATGAGTACGAATAACGATTCATTGGATTACACTAATACTTTTGGAACACAGAATTACAGATATCCTTACGGAGCTTTTGGTTACCCAACCATTTACGACTTCCATACAACTACTTCAGGGGGATGGTGGTCTCATATTGTAGATTCAATGAGTACTGAAGGTCCTGCAGGAACTAGTGCCGGTGGTGGTTTCGCTTACAACCCTTGGGCAGCTGCCGCTTATCCTTTAAGTGCTCGTATTCAGGTATCACATTCACCTGACCGTAGAAAAATATTTTATAGTTGGACCATGACTGATACTACTGCAGTAAGTAATTTACACTGGAATGCTTTTCCTGATATTTATATGAGGGGCTTTGATGTTCAGGTTGACAAAATGACTAAACGATTAAATGTAACCGGAGGACTTACTACACCTGATAATGCTGATCAAGCTGCTTATTTTCATTATATGGCTAACCGAAGCATAGCTACGTCTTCCATTACAAATGAAATTCCCTTTACTATTTCTTACAATATGACTAATGATGGGAACCAACCTATGAATCATTATTATTTAAAAGGAGCCTCATTTAATCAAACTGATTTTACATTGCCTACCAGTTGTGGCACAGTTACTTCATCTATTAATTCCATAAATGTTAACATAAATCCTTTTGATGTTATTGCATTTCCGAATCCTTCCAAAGGGCTAACAAGTTTTTCCCTTAGTCTAAAAAATAATTCGGATGTTGAAATAAACATATACTCTGCTATCGGCACACAGCTAATCACCAATCAAATTATTGGCAATGCTGGAACAAATACAATTGATGTAGATCTATCATCATTAAGTTCAGGTGTATATTTTTATGAAGTAAAGGCTGATAATTCCAAGGTTATAAAGAAGCTAATTATTGAATAAGATAATGTTTGTTTAGTATCTTTATATCATGAAATACTACAGCCCTTTTTCTATAGAAATGTTTACCAAGTATATCTTTAATGATACTGAGGCTTTCAATTGGCTGGTTGATAATGACTACAGAGAATTGTTAGCTACCTTTGATGCCATTCGCGATGATAAGAATGCTTTCAAATTTTTAATTGAAAGCAAACAGTTTGAACTGGCTGCTTTTGTGAACGCCATCTGGGATGACGAAAAAGCTTTTCATTTTTTAATTCAGCGTAAAGCATTTGATTGGGCAGCTTGTGCCAACATCATTAACGGCGATGATAAAGCCGAATCCGCATTGAATCGCGCCGGTAAACAACAATATGTTTATTTAGCAAAAGCGATCTTAGGCCGCATTCACGAAGATGGTGACCGCAACATTAGCGGTTGGGGCGTTATCAAAAATGTTTTTGATTTTAAGAAAGCCGTTAAAACAGCTACTCAAAAAGAAGACGAAAATAATAAACTGAAAAAGAAATGAGAATTATTGATAGCATTCCGCACCCGAGTATTACCATCAGTATTTTTCAGATGAACGATAAATTCATTGTAAAATTTGAAGCAGGACCAATGGAGCAGGCTTTTAAATTTAATTCAGCAGATGTAAGAAGTGTTGAGAATCTCAAAAAAATAATTGATCCTGCTTTTATTGAAACAGTAAGAGATCGTTTTAATGAAATGTTTTTGCAGATGAAGGGTATTGTCTAGTTTTTTTACCACAGAGACACGGAGGACACAGAGTTGCACGGAGGTTCATTTGCAAAAAATTACTCGATAAATTTCTTAAAGGCTTTAGTGGCGAAAAAATAGCAGTATATTTCTCAAATATTTTAGTGAATTTTAGTGCCTTGGTGTTTTGGTGGCGAAAAAAACAGATCAACCTTTCAGCATCCTAAGAATTGCACTCAGCTTTTCTTTCATCTCCGTTCTCGGAATAATTTTATCTAAGAAGCCATGTTCTAAAACAAACTCAGCAGTTTGAAATCCTTTTGGAAGATCTTTACCAATTGTTTCTTTTACAACACGCGGACCTGCAAAACCGATCAATGAACCGGGTTCGGAAATATTAAGATCGCCAAGCATAGCATAACTTGCCGTTACACCGCCGGTTGTAGGATCGGTTAATAAAGAGATATACGGAATTTTATGCTGGGCCAACTGACTTAATTTTGCAGAGGTTTTTGCCATTTGCATTAAAGAGAAAGCAGCTTCCATCATTCGGGCTCCTCCTGATTTAGAAATGATCAATAAAGGTGTTTTTGTTTTGATGCAGAAATCGATCGAGCGTGCGATTTTTTCTCCAACTACCGAACCCATTGAGCCGCCAATGAATGCAAAATCCATGCAACAAATTACAAGATCAATATCATTAATTTTTCCGTAGCCACTGCGTAATGCGTCTTTCAATCCCGATTTTTTTACGGAGTCCGTTAAACGATCGGTATATTTTTTCGTGTCGGTAAATTCCAGCGGATCGCCACTCACTAAATTTTCGTGCAATTCAGTGAACTGATTATTATCAAATAAAATTTCGAAATACTCAGCGCTGCCAATGCGTTCGTGATGCCCGCACTCAATACAAACGTATTTATTTCCGGAATGTTCCTGCGCCGTATTTATTTTTTTGCAAGAAGGGCACTTATACCACAAACCTTCAGGAGTTTCTTTCTTCTCTTTTGTACTGGTAGTAATACCTTCTTTTAATCTTTTGAACCAACCCATTTTTTTCGTTATAAGTTATGCGCTATGAGTTATGAGATGTAAGCACTTATCACTTATATCTTATCACTCATATCTTAAGCAATAGTTATTGTTTTATCTAAATAAACATCCTGAATAGTGTTCAATAAAGAAATCCCTTCCTTCATTGGTTTCTGAAATGCTTTTCTTCCTGAAATTAATCCCTGACCACCGGCACGTTTATTAATTACTGCAGTAGTTACTGCTTCTGCAAGATCAGATGCGCCTTTACTTTCGCCACCGCTGTTAATTAAGCCCATACGACCCATGTAACAATTCGCTACCTGATAACGGCAAAGATCGATCATGTTATCGGTAGTTAATTCAGAATAAACTTTAGGATGTGTTTTACCGAAGTTAATGGCATTGTATCCGCCATTCTTATCCGATAATTTTTGTTTGATGATATCTGCCTGAATAGTTACACCTAAATGATTGGCTTGTCCTGATAGGTCAGCTGCTGTATGATAATCAACACCATCTTTTTTGAAAGCATTGTTTCTTGTATAGCACCATAATACAGTTGCCATGCCTAATTCGTGTGCACGGTCAAATGCTTTTGCAACCTCAATGATCTGGCGAGATGATTCCGGCGAACCGAAATAAATGGTTGCCCCAACCGCTACGGCGCCCATGTTCCAGGCATCTTCTACCTTACCGAACATAATCTGATCGAATTTATTGGGATAAGTAAGAAATTCGTTATGATTGATCTTAACAATAAAAGGGATCTTATGAGCATATTTACGAGATACTGAACCTAACACACCAAAAGTAGAAGCAACAGCATTACAACCGCCTTCAACTGCTAATTTTACAATGTTCTCGCTGTCGAAATAAATAGGATTAGGCGCAAAAGATGCACCTGCGCTATGTTCGATGCCTTGGTCAACCGGCAAAATGCTCATGTAGCCTGTACCTGCTAAACGGCCTGTACCGTATAGTTGTTGCAAACTACGCATTACCTGCGGACTGCGATTAGATTGACAGAAGATTCTGTCAACAAAATCACCACCCGGTAAATGGATGTTTTCTTTGGAAATAGTTTTACAGGTATGGTTTAATAAACTTTCGGCCTGAGCGCCTAATAATTCTTTAATGTTAACTGCCATAATTCAATTTTAGTTAGGGGGCAAATTTACTAAAAAAGCACGATTTAGAGGCGCTTTTTTTAAACAAAAAACCCCGAAATTTATGAGTTTCGGGGTTTTAAATCTATAATTTTTATATTATTCGCTTACTTGAACCATTTTGAATGGCACATTGATGATCGCTTGATAATCTTCACCGGCTTCCAACATATCTTCATCATCTTCTTCGTAGTGCCAGTTAATCGTAACTGAACTTCCACCTTTGTTGATGTTCTCTAATTTTTTAAACACATCTAAGATGCATTTTGAAGAACTGGTATTGAAATATTCTAATTGAATAATAACGTTTGTTGCAGGTTTTGCAGAGCTTGAATATTTGTCAAGTGCGTCTACCAAAGGCTTGTAGAATTCAATAGAATTCTCAGGAATAGAACGTCCTTTAATTTCCAATACACCACTTGCTAAATCAAAACTGATCGTTGGAGTTTTCGGAGTGCCTTCAATTGAGTATTTTTCCATAATCTATCTTATTTTATTGTTTGTTCTTTTATTAATTTACTTGCTGTGTTACTTTAATATTTAGCGTAAAGAAAGAAACTTTATTGTCAATATCCAAAAAATTATAATCTAATTTTTCACCAGTTTTTCGGGCAATATCAATCATCCCTAAACCGCCTCCGCCTTTTAACGACATTTCGCCATTATTAAGCACTTTTTTGTAGTATTCCTTCAGTTCTTCCTTAGTTAAGGAGTTAACCTCATCCAGACGGGTTTTAAGGCCGTGAATATTTTCATTTACAATATAATTACCCGTAATGATGGTGTATACATTCTTATTCTTACCGATCATAAAGATGGCCGAACGGCTTACATCGCCTGATTCAGCTACATCATCCATGTGATGGTATAAGTTCTGAAGGCACTCTACAAGTACATTATAAACCTTTTTCTTCATCTTAGGCTCTTCCTGCATGTTATCCATCTTATTCTCCATGATCTGAAGAATTGAGGTAAGAAGCTCTGATGTAATATCACCTTTAAAGGATAAAAGAATATTATTCTTCTCCATTTTATCGTAGATATTATAAGCATCAACCATTATACTAGAAGAAACCAATTCCATCGGGTTTATTTAAGTTTAAACGCTATTGTTTGTCCATTAACCGTATATGTGGCGTCATCATCACATGTACCGTTACCATAATCCACCGTGCGGGTTTTAAATCCATCCGGCGTTAGATCCATTGTTCCTGAACTGATCCATTTGCAGCTCGCATTCTTTATGATTGAGTTTACATTAACCGTAAAATTTCTTCCTTCGCGATTGGTACCCGAAGAATTTCCATTAACAGTGATCACATCATCAGATGCTTTCGCTGTGCCTTGAGTATTGGTAGTAATTGTTTTGTCAGAAGTATACTTGATCGTCCAACCACCGCTTGAACTTGTACAAACCCCGTTTATGATCTCCACCCTGAAACTGTATGAACTTGGAATTGTTCCCGGAACTGTGCTTGTAAACACTGTAGATAAATTCGTAATGATGATACTATCGCAGGAATAAGTGATGTTACCATTCACTACATAATTTAATAATTTAATGATCATTTTTTTGCCTGCCACCTTCATCGGGCCGGTTAATCTGATTCTGTATTTTCCGGTTCTCTGAGTGTTATCGCCATTAACATTCGGGCAAGAAGAAAAATCATATTCAAATGTAGGATCAATATGCCCTGTCATTGCCCAACTTGTATCTCCTGAAATTTTAGTTAAAGTATCGCAAGCTGTTACTGAATTTGTTCCTGTGGTTTTTAAGGTTGCACCTGTTCCTTTGGTAGCAATTGCTCTTGAATTTGCTGTTGGCTGAACTTGCATGAACTCTTGTTCACAAATGGCATTATCAACTACCGATTGAGTTTCGGTATCGGGTTCTGATTTTTTCTTACACGAAACGATCATCGCTACACATGAAACGATAATCATTATCGACAAAAAATTTATAGTCCCCGCTTTTTTCACAATAGCAAATATAATAATTTTTTATTAAAAACGCACGCCAACCACTAAAACATCATCTACCTGCTCATGACTTCCCCGCCACTGTTCAAATGCCTGCTCTAAAATAGCCTTTTGATCGGCAAGATCTTTCTGATAAATGGAGCTCAAAAGATCATGGAAGTGTTTGACCATAAACTTCTTACCTTTATCGCCGCCAAATTGGTCGGCATATCCGTCAGAGAACATATAAACCGTATCATTCTTTTGTAAAATAACATCCTTACTATTGAAATTACGGGCTTTATCGAGCTGGGCACCACCTACAGGGAATTTATTACCATCTACTTTCTCAAGCGAACTATCTGCCCTAACAATTACCAACGACCTGAAAGCTCCGGCAAATGCTACTTTATGCGTTTTTTCATTTATTGATAAAATGGAAACATCCATTCCATCATTGGTATTTATTTCATTTCGCCCTTGTTTTAAGGCGTCCTGAATTCCGGCATGAAGTTTATTCAATATTTCGCCAGGATCGGTGATCGCGTTTTGCTGTACGATCTGATTCAAAATATTGTGACCGATCATACTCATAAAGGCACCCGGAACACCATGCCCTGTGCAATCAACAACCGCTATTATCTTATGATCATCTTTAACTGCAAACCAATAAAAGTCACCGCTTACAATATCTTTAGGTTTATATAAAATAAAAGAGTTTTGAAGTTTGCTGAAAATAAAATTCTTATCCGGTAAAATAGCTTCCTGAATTCGTTTCGCGTATTGGATACTTGCAGTAATATCCCTGTTTTTTTCTGCGAGTTCTTTTGTACGCTCTTCTACTTTTTGTTCAAGGATCTTGTTTTCTTTTTTAATTGCTTTAGTTCTGTATTGGGTGAATAAAATAATTCCAACTATGCCTAAAACCGAAACAACAATATAGAACCAAAGTGTTTTCCAGAACGGAGGAATAACCGTGATGTGGATCTCGTAAGGGGTTTCATTCCATACACCATCGTTGTTGGCAGCCTTCACTTTAAAAATATAATCTCCTCCCGGCAATTCTGTATACGAAACATAACGAACGTTTGTTGGTTCCGACCAGTGTTTATCGTAGCCTTCAAGAATGTACATGTATTTATTTTTAGAAGGATCGCTATAATCTAAAGCAGCAACTTCAAATTGAAAATAATTTTCTTTCCAACTTAATTGCAGTAATTTTTTAAAAGAAATGGCAGTATCAATGGCCACATCTTTACTTGAACGCTTATATGAAACAACATAAACCGGAGGCGCATGAAAATTGTCGAGGATCTTTTTGGGATTGAAAATATTTATACCGTTGGTGCTTCCAAAAACAAGTTCACCGTTGGCGCGTTTACAAAAAGCACCTTGAACGTATTCTTTATTCAATAAACCATCTTTAAGATCATAACCTCTGAACGCAGAACCATTACTATTTGCGGTATTAGGGTTGAACTTCGCAATTCCTCTGTTGGTGCTCATCCATAAATTACCGGCACTGTCTGGCAAGATCGAAAGAACAAAATTATCAACCAAACCATCTTCTTCTTTGTAATTTGTAAACTGTTTGATCTTTGTATTGTATTTACTTAAACCACTTTCGGTGGCAAACCAGATGTTCTTTGAGGGGTCTTCATAAATGTGGTAAATAGTGTTGGAAGCAATTGAGTTTGAATTTTCGTTGAATTTATAATTTACTGTTTCCTTAGGTTTAAAAGTTCCTTTGGGAATAAAGTACGCTCCGCCGCCGGCTGATCCAAGCCAATAGTTCTTATCGCTATCCTCAAAAATAGACGTGATCTTTTCTCCAATTCCTTCCGCTGGTCCAAAGGCCCGCCAATGATTTGTCTGAGGGTCATAAATTATTAAACCATCACCGTATGTCCCGATCCATAACCTGCCCTGCTCATCAAAGAACAGGGTAAGAACTGTTAAACCGGCAAATCTCTCAGGCAACACCTCTTCGCTTTTCTTTGTACTTTTATTGTATCGTATTATACCCGATCCACCCCATGTACCGATCCAGATATTGTCCTTCTTATCACCAATTATACTTAAAACAAAATTAACGCCAACGACCTTGCTGTGATCAGTTACCTCTAAGGTTTTTGCATCCAATGTCTTTAAGAATTTTTCCCCTCCAACCCACAACTTATCCCCTTTATCGTCATAAATTGAGTATGTGTTCTTAAACTCATTCGACACTTCTTTTGGTAGATTTGGGAACTTTTGGCTTTGCGCAAAAAACACATTCAAACCGCCAGCAAAACTACCCAGCCAAATGTTCTCATTTTTATCCGTCAAAAAGCAAGTGATATGATCATCATTGAGCGATCTTTTTTCATCACTCTTTCTTACAATTTCAATCTTATCTCCCAACAGATCAATATTCAGGAAGCCTGTCTTGGTATTTGCATAAGCTTTATTCTCCTTTATTTCCAGGCCCATGAGATAATTCACGGGATCTTCATCTTTAACAGCTTTAATTACTTTTTCTATTTCATAAGTATCCGGGTTCACTATCACCAATCCTTCTCCTAAAGTAGAGAGGTATAATTTGCCGCCATACTCCGCAAACTTAGATACTGTGGATGCTTTGTCAATGTCTACCTTAACAAATTCGTTCTGACCTAGACCAACGGTTTTCAAATTAAATTCTTTGTCAAGTTCCCAGATCCCTTTTTCGGAAGTACCAATCAAAACCTTGTTCTTGCTTTTGTAAACACAGTAGATCGGACCTAATTCTTCGCCCTGTAAGTTAATGTGTCGTACTTTTCCGGTCTTAACATTAAATAAATTCAAACCATTATTGGTTCCTATCCATAAGTTGTCTTCATTCTCTTTATAGATACAGGTCACATGGGCATCTGATAACACTTTATCTTTTGGGCCGCTTAAAGAAATTTTCTCGAAACTTTTATCAATAGGGTTGAAAATATTAAGGCCGTTATTACGTGTGCCAATGTATATTTTTCCATTGATATGTTCGTACAAGGTTAAAATATCGGAGGAAGAGATTGACTTTTTATCGTAAACGCTGTTCTTATAAACTACTATGTTGTAACCATCATATCTTACCAAACCCGATTGAGTTCCAAACCACATAAAACCTTGTTTATCCTGCAAAATACACTGAATGTAATTTGTTGGTAAACCATCGTCGGTT
>JANYIQ010000239.1 GCA_025362575.1 Bacteroidia bacterium | reverse complement strand
TTCTGGTTTCTGATCCTTTATCTGGCGCAAATAATACACCTAATAGTGCTCCTGCGGCTAAGCCTGCAAATACACCTACTAATACTTTTCCGTTGCTCATAATTTTAGTTTTTAATGATTTAAATACGATCAAGTGACCGTACTGTAAAGGTAACCTACCTTGCCTGAGGGAATGTTGTGAAATTTTTTAATTAAGTTGCGTAATTCACACTTTACAGCATATACGTCACGACCTAAAAATTAATTGGCTCGATCAAGCTGAAAGATTTAAATTGGTTTTTTACCTTGAATTAGTCTAAGTAAAACTGCAATTACTGCCATTACTAACAGGATGTGTATTATGCCTCCAGTATTAAATCCTATAAAGCCGATGGCCCAAAACACGACAAGTATAACAGCTATTGTATAAAGTATATTTCCCATATTTTGTTTTAACTTGTTTATAAATGATTCTGAATTCTGTTCTGTCGGGCTGAATATCCATCCTGATCTGCCCCGTTATACATTCACTCTTTTCAATTACTATAAGTTGATGTTATGTTATCAGGGCACATCGCCTCCGGTGAAAGAATATTAGGTACTCCTGAGAATTTTCGCATACTCTTTGCGTTTAATTCTATTTTCACTATTTAAAGGTGAAAAGCAAGTCCAAACGTTGAAACACCTGTTGACAGATCTAAAAACAGCCCAGCTTTTTGTGTCATGTGATACTCGGCTCCAATATGTGCATCAAGATATAACGGGCTAGCACTTCTATAGGCGTGTTGGTCTCCATAATAACCATTCTCCCAGGTAACACGTCTATACACAAACCCTAAAGAACCAGCGGCATAAAAATCCCACTTTGAGTTTGCATGAAGCAACTGGTCGAAATAATAAGTGCCTTTTACACCAATAGGAATAGCGGTTTCGCGATATGAATACTGGTGATAAGAAGGATCCCATTTTGGTTTGTTGGGGTCGCCCCAGTAATAATAATTTTGATAAGAATAAATTCCGAGAAATGGTGCAAGGGTAAAATTTTTGGCTACATCAAATTCATAATTGAATGATAGAACCGGAATTGATTGACTTACATATCCATAGTATCCAATACCTACTCCCAGGTTTAATGTTTTTCCGTATTTTTCGTTAGCAGAGTTTTCATTGCTTACTTTATTCTGTGCCTGTATATTTATTCCCGCTGTAGCGAAGAAAAAATAGTGATGTAAAAATTAGTGTTTTCATTTTTTTAGTTTTTAATTTAGTTTATATTATTTTAATTATTGTAAAATCTGTATCCAACGGTGGCTTGATACCAAACATTTTTGTAACGTGGTGTAGTTGACGTTCCGTCACCATTATTATTCTGAAAATCCCATCCTGCTCTAGCGCTAAGAATAATGTGTTTCATGGTAACATCAACTCCTCCAACTACACAAAGTGTATTTTTCCGGATATTATCATGCTGAAATTCTGTTTCCTGCGCTATAGATGTAGTGGCATTAGCAAAAACATCAGATTGATGGATCAGATAGGAATATTGTGGTCCTGCCATGACAGTAATGAATTCACTGGGTTTAAACGCAAAGAATAAAGGCAGGTCAATATATGTGGTGGTACGTGTAAATTTGTAGGCACCACCTAAAATGCTTCCTGTTGCCTTGAATCCTTTTTGTGAGATCAGAACCTCAGGCTGCAAGCCAAAATATTTACCAAACGGAATAGCTAGGAATGCACCGGTTGCTGCACCCACTTTCGGACTCGCTTTAAAATCTTCACCTTTTGAGTCGTAAACGTTTGAGTAATTTATTCCTGCCTTTAAACCGAAAGATAATTTATCACGAAAATCGGTGGTGTTATCCTGAGCTATACTGTTTGTAACAGACATAGCTGTAACGGATGTCAGTATTAAAAATAGTTTTTTCATTTTTTTTTAAGTTAAATAGTATTTGGTAAAATTTATAGTTGTGAAACGATCTTGTGAATTTCTGCTTTTGTAAAGCCTAATTTAACCTGGAGCCTCCCAAGTAATTCGTCTTGCTTGCCCTCTACTAATAACACATCATTGTCAGTAAGTGTGGCATACTTTTGTTTTAACTTGCCTTTGGTTTCGTTCCAGTTTCCTTTTAATTCAGTTAAATTTGTCATGACCTTTATTTAAGTATGGATTAATTTCCACACCACAAAGGTGACGAACTAATGAACGGATAGTGTTACAAAACTTATTTAATAACTTACATCATTCACACACTGATTCGGGGCGCATTATAATACAAAAAGCCTCTGCAGATGTTGCAGAGGCTTTTAATTTTAACACACTGTTTTTTACTGAGAAATCATTCGCCCGGATTGAATTGCTTTTCCATCATTTGTTGCGCGATAATAATAGATACCGGCTTTAAAAGTATGTGTGTCAATGGTCGTTAATTCATTTGTAATAGTATTATTCCAAACCACTTCACCTAATGTATTAAAGATTACTAGCTCAGCATTCTGGAGTTGAGAAACTTTGTTAATAGTTATATTAACTGAAGATGTAAAAGGATTAGGATAAATGTTCACGTTATTGTTTTCTATAGCAAGATTGTCTGCACTAGTTAGCGTGACACAATTAGAGGGAATGGCGGTAGCC
>JANYIQ010000236.1 GCA_025362575.1 Bacteroidia bacterium | reverse complement strand
GCAGGTTTATCTTGCGCATCATGCTACTCAACGAGCGTAAATACACCAGGAACATATGAGGTGGTTATTACCAATACCGTGAACGGTTGTACTGCCGCCAATGAGGTAGTAGTAGGTTCAGGTTCTTTATCAGTAGGGTTTACACCAACTCCGGCTGAAGGATTTGCACCACTGTCGGTTAACTTTACAAATAACACTTCTTTAGGAGCAGTAACCGGCACAGGTTCAATTACAACAACGTGGTCATATGGTAACGGTACAACTTATTCGGTTACTAATTCTAACGTGGGTGGTAGTCCGAATGGAGCAACCATTTATCAATCGGCCGGAAATTACACGGTGTTGTTAGTTGTTCAGCAAAGTATTTATACAGGAACAACAATTACAGCAAATTGTGTTGGAACTGCTACAGGTGTGGTTACTGTTGAACTACCTTCTGATATTGTGGTACCAAATATCTTCACACCAAATGGTGACGGTGTAAATGATGTATTTACAATTCAGAATACAAGCTTAACCAACGTTACCTGTCAGATCTTTGATCGCTGGGGAGTTAAGATGTATGATGTAACATCTGAAAAAGGTCAGATCGGCTGGGATGGTAAAAACTTAGGCGGTAAAGAAGTACCAAGCGGCACTTATTTCTACATGCTTAAGGCTACCGGAAAAGACGGAGTACCTTATGATAAAAAAGGAACTGTAAGTTTATACAGATAAGTAATATAATATTCTAAATAAAAGCCCGGACAATGAAATGTTCGGGTTTTTTGTTTTCAGTTCCTAACAAATTGATCTTTTATGTTAAAAATTTAATTGCTCAATTGATGGCTCTTATTGTACCTTAGCTATCCGCCTATGGCAAAAACAGCAGATAAGGAAACCCCGTTAATGAAACAATACAATAGTATTAAGGCTAAATACCCTGATGCTATCCTGTTATTCAGAGTGGGAGATTTTTACGAGACCTTTGGAGAAGACGCTAAAAAAGCGGCCAATGTTTTAGGTATTGTTCTTACTAAAAGAGCTAACGGTTCAGGCACATTCATTGAACTGGCAGGATTTCCGCATCATTCTTTGGATTCTTATTTGCCTAAACTGGTGAGAGCAGGATTTCGTGTTGCCATCTGCGATCAGTTAGAGGACCCTAAACTCACTAAAACCATTGTAAAACGTGGTATTACAGAGTTAGTAACCCCGGGCGTGAGTTTTAATGATAAAGTATTAGATCATAGAACCAATAATTTTTTAGCCAGTATTTATTTGGAGCGAGATCAGGCCGGTGTTGCGTTTTTGGATATTTCTACCGGAGAATTTTTAATAGGGCAGGGTAATTTGGCTTATGTAGATCGTTTGATCCAGAATTTTAAACCGAATGAAATCCTTTTTGAAAAAAATAAAAGGCAAAATGTTACTGACCTTATCGGTGAACGTTTTTATATTTTTGGATTGGATGACTGGGCTTTTACCTACGATCATGGGTATGAAAGCTTGACCAAACATTTTGAGACCGTATCCCTCAAAGGCTTTGGTATAGAGGATCTCCGGCTTGCCATCACTTCCTGCGGAGCCCTGTTACATTATTTGGGCGAAACCAAACACGATAAATTAAAACACATTACAAAGGTTAGTCGTATTGATGAAGATCAATATGTATGGCTGGATAAATTCACCATTCGAAATTTAGAATTATTTGGTTCTAATAACGATAATGGAAAAAGTTTAATTAATGTTATCGATAGAACTACAACGCCAATGGGCTCGCGTTTATTGAAACGCTGGCTGGCATTGCCATTAAAATCGATCGAGGCTATTAACGAGCGCCTACAGGTTGTTGAATTTTTTCTCGATAACGCTGAACTTAAAAATAAGATCAATGCCAGTTTAAAGGAGATAGGAGATCTGGAACGGCTCATCTCAAAAGTAGCAGCAGCAAGGGTAAGTCCGAGGGAGTTAGTTCAGCTCAAGCGCTCATTGATCATTATTGAAGAATTAAAAAATTCAATGGCCGAGGTTGAGCCCTTATCGCTTAAGAAAATTGCAGATCAGTTAAATCCCTGCGCTTTAATTAAAGAACGTTTGCATAACGAAATAAATGAAGAAGCACCGGTTAATCTCGCAAAAGGCGATGTGATCTGTAAGGGAGTGAATGCAGAACTCGATGAATTGAGAAGCATTGCTTTTTCGGGAAAAGATTATTTGCTCAAGATCCAGCAACGCGAAAGTGAAAACACAGGGATCCCATCTTTAAAAGTATCTTACAATAATGTGTTCGGATATTATCTCGAGGTAACCAATGTTCACAAAGATAAAGTGCCAACTGAGTGGATCAGAAAACAAACACTTACCAATGCTGAACGATACATTACTCCTGAATTAAAAAGCTACGAAGAAAAGATCTTGGGAGCTGAAGAAAAGATTGGAGCGCTCGAACAAATGTTGTTTGAGAATATTGTAAGAGACATCGCTGATTACATTGCGCCCATTCAGTTGAATGCTAATTTGATCGCACGCCTGGATGTATTATGTTCGTTTGCCAATCTTGCTTTAGAAAATAATTATACAAAGCCATCTTTAAATGATTCCCATGATCTGCAGATCTCAGAAGGAAGACATCCTGTAATTGAAAAGCAATTACCAATTGATGTGGAGTATGTAACCAATTCTATTTTTTTGAATAATGATACCTGTCAGATCATGATGATCACGGGGCCGAATATGAGTGGTAAATCTGCGTTGCTAAGGCAAACTGCTTTAATTGTATTGATGGCACAAATTGGTTCATATGTTCCTGCTAAAGCAGCCGATATCGGAATCATTGATAAAATTTTTACAAGAGTAGGAGCCACCGATAATATTTCTTCAGGAGAATCTACTTTTATGGTGGAGATGAATGAGACCGCGAGCATCTTAAATAACATTACCGATCGCAGTTTAATTTTATTGGATGAAATTGGTCGTGGTACTTCAACCTACGATGGAATTTCTATCGCCTGGGCCATTGCTGAATATTTACATCAGCAACCGGTGAACCGCTCTAAAACATTATTTGCAACACACTATCATGAGTTAAATGAGATGTGCACTTATTTTCCGCGCATCAAAAATTTTAATGTTTCGGTTAAAGAGTTAAATAATAAAATTATCTTCTTAAGAAAATTAGCGGAGGGTGGAAGTGAGCATAGTTTTGGTATTCATGTGGCACGAATGGCGGGAATGCCAAAAGAAGTGATCAACCGTGCTAATGTGATCCTGAAAAAACTCGAAAGAGAACATGAGATGGAACTTAGCGAAGAAGGAGTTTTAGAGGGTAATTCTAAACGCGCTGATAAAATTGCCGTAAGCGACGATTTTCAGATGAGTTTCTTTCAATTAAACGATCCTGTTTTGGAGCAGATCAAAGAGGATGTGCTTAAAATCGACATAAATACCCTTACCCCGGTGGAAGCCCTGCTGAAACTCAATGAGATAAAGCAATTGGTAGGAGGTTAACCCTTCGGTAAACTCGGGGCAAGAAAAATACCATAAAGTTTGAGTTTTTTTAAAAAAACTGTTACATTTGCTACCCCAAAATAGGGATAAAAGCGGAAGTAGCTCAGTTGGTAGAGCGTAACCTTGCCAAGGTTAAGGTCGCGGGTTCGAGACCCGTCTTCCGCTCAAGATTGGTTCTTTAGTTCAAGGTTTAAAGTTTACAGTTCTTTTTAAATCAAACTTTAAACCTTGAACTTTTTTATTGAAGATTGTTCTTTGATTTTTGACTTGTGAATGTGTGGCTTTTGTCACGCTGAGCTTGTCGAAGCATGCCCCGATGGTGGAATTGGTAGACACGCAGGACTTAAAATCCTGTGCTTTCACGAGCGTACGGGTTCAAGTCCCGTTTGGGGTACGTAGAGCCTCTCAAGAAATTGAGAGGCTTTTTTATTTCCTCTGAATCCATTGATAATA
>JANYIQ010000235.1 GCA_025362575.1 Bacteroidia bacterium | reverse complement strand
CCATTCCAATGGCGATGTCTCGTGGGAAAGTTTCGTCTTCCTCTTTGCCACTTTTTTTAGAATAGGCATTTGTCGCAACATACATTACACCTTCCCATTCGCACTCGTCACCTTTATTAGCTATTGTCGCCAAATAGTCAGGATTTTTTAATGTCTCAGTGTAAACAGTTTTTCCATGTCCGATTAGCCAGCAACGGAAATACAAATAGGTGTCGTCCGAAACGTAGTCCTCGATAATTTTTTGCGCCGCCATAACTTTAAAGTCGTCTGCGTCGATTACACATTTACGAAATGCTATTTCAAAATTCTTTATTTCGTCTAGCGAAAGTTTTTCGAGTTCGGTCGTAAGATATTTTTCTTTTAGAGCGTTGTCGCCGTTTGAGAATTTAACCGCGTTGTCAACGAGTGACCAGAATTTGTCGGTGTTAATTGTGTCCATACGTGAATTTGTCTTGATGTTATTGGTTTTTATTGGAATTGTTGTCTGAGGAATGTCAGCCTTTTTGTCGTCCGAACACGAAGCGAAAAGTACTAATGTCAAGAAGATTGTTATTTGTCGTGTCATTGTCCTAACAATTGGGGCTAACGTTTTGCGGCCTTGCGCCGTTTTTTGCTTGTCCAAGTTACACATTTGAGCGTTAACACGCAAAAAATGGAGCAAGACCGCTGTTAGTACCGAGTTGCGGCGCACACAGCTTAAACAAAGTTCGAGTGTCCGCATATTTATTTGTCATTTTGGATGCTTATAAGAACCGTCACGATTTATTTCGCCTTCACCGCCGACAACTTCCACACTCTGCTCGGGATTTTTTACAGGTGCATTGCTTGGTGCAGTGAAATATTTATACTTTTTAATTAAAGCAAAGTCCCAGAATTGAACCTCGAAATAAATGTCTGGTTTTGATATTTTTAATTGTTGAGAGTTTTGTAGTTTAATAGTTTTCCATGTCGAACAATTTGAGAGTTCCTTGTCAAGTTTTTTGAACCACTTTTTGTCCACCTTAAAGAGTGAGTCAATTGTTTCATAATTTTCCCCAACCATAATTTGAAGTCCGTAATTTTCAAATACTATTTTGTGTTTTGATAAAACTCGCATTAAACAACTGTCCTTTTTACCGTCGTTGTCTATAACGTAAATTGTTGTCATTTGAGAATGGCCGTCAAACGTTAACAGGATACTTGTCAGAATTAATATGATAACTTTTGTCATGAAGTATTTTGTCTCGGAGGAATTGTCCTGTCCGCCGCAATTGGTACTAACGTTTTGCAAATTTGCTTCCGTTTTTTGCTTGTCCAAATATAGCATTTGAGCGTTAACACGCAAAAAATGGAGCGAATTTGCTGTTATAGGTTGGCCGTTGCACACAGTTTTATTCCTTCCTTAACCAACCAAGTAGTCTGTCGTTGTCGAGTGTCCAAAGACTGTCAATGTTTTTTAATTTTATTTTGTCGCGTGACTTACCCAGTATGCGGGATTATCTCAATCATATCTATATAAACTAACAAGTAGAAATGCCATTCCATTTTACAAGCCGTCAGGAAAAATGATCTATTTCAATCGTGAAGAATTGGAATTCTGGCTTTTAAAGAATCGTAACACTACATCAGAAGAACTAGAAACGATAGTATCAACAAGAACACTTTTAGATTCAAAATAAATGGATGCTAGCCCAAATAACAATTCGAAAGAAATTCAAAAGTCTACTAAAATTAAATGCGCTTTGTCTACTTGTGCCACAGATTTTGAGCCAACTAACTCAAAAAAACGATATTGTTGTGATGCTTGCCGATTTAGAGGATACAAGGAAAGACATGCGCCTAAATTGAAGTTTTTGAAATCATGGCAAGACCAATTTAAGCTAAACGCCGCGGGGCTCAAGAAGCTTTTCGATTTGGGAGAAGAGCATCCTACACAAAAGGAATTAATAATCGCCGGATTTGATTTCAGCGTCCGAGACCAACAAAGAAAAACTAGCGATGGACGTAAAGCATTTATTTACTTTGATTACGCACTTATAATAGAGGAAAACAAACCGTATCAAATTTACCATCATAAACCCTAGCTATGCAATATTATTCTATTCCACTCGATGAGTTTTCAAACATGCTCTTTAAAACTCCAGTCGCAATTGCTGAACGTGGAGCGCAAGTATTTACTGCCCCGGTATCGGTCAATATTCCCTTTTTCCATATCAAAGTTCCTCTTTGGAAAGTGATCCTGGTAATTATTTTAATTATCGCCGTCTTATTGATCATTTACAAAATCAAAAAAACAAGGATAAACAAGCTAAGGCCGACCAAGAGATTTTGAATATGCAAGCCTCCGGTATTCATTATACTTAAATTGCAAACTCCAACCCACAACGATCCTTCAATAATCAGATCTCCCTCCTTACTTAACCTATCTTGATTTGCTGTCATGATGTATTTAAGCCATTCCATGATGGCTTACAACTCTTTATTTCTCATTCTCAAAAAAGTAATAATTGTTAAACTCAAAGATTGATTTCATTTCTATTTTATGCTAATTCTATGATAATATTTTTAGAATGCCGCCGAAAGAAAGCGATTAGCAGCGATTGAAAGCGATTTGGAGCGTTAGAAATCGTTTTCAATCGCTGCTAAACGTTTTTAAACGGTGAAAAACGTTGGAAATTGTACCTCCGTTTAAAGATAATGACTTTAATTTTGATGTCAACATGTTAGGGCTAGCCTTTGAATTTCTGCTTCAACAGGCAATTTTCCCCGCCATGCCCAGCGTGGGTAGAAAAAAGGGAGCAAAATTTGCTCCCTTTCCGTTAGGGCTAAGAAGAAATTAATTAATAGAAAAGTAATTCTGATATCATACTTAATTTGTAAATTTAATTTATTATAACTTGATTAAAATGATTAAGAAAGGAGTTTATGTTTGCTTGATTTTATTTTCCACTGTTTTTGTTTTTTCGCAGAGTGCTAAACATGAATGGCACCTCAAAAAAAATGAAAAAGGGATAGAAATTTACACCCGAAAAACTGTAGTCTCTGATTTTAAAGAACTAAAATCGATAATGTATCTGAAAACTTCTCTGCAAAGTTTGGTAGCATTAATAAACGACTGGGAAAGTTATCCTGAATGGGTATATAAATGCGGAAAATCCGTAACTTTAAAAAGAATAAATGATACTTCTGTGATGCATTACCAAACGGTATTAGTGCCATGGCCAGCCGAAAAAAGAGATTTTGTCGTAAATATTGTTCTAACTCAGAACAAAGGAAATAAAATAGTTACCATTAAATCAATAAACGCCCCAAATTTCATTCCCCACATAAAGGATCATATTAGGATAACCTATTTGGAGGCCTCTTGGACTTTGGTTCCTATGTTTGATGGAAGTATCCAAGTAAACTATGAGTTATTGGTTGATCCAGGGGGTAGTATTCCGGCTTGGCTGGTAAATATGGCAGCTGTTAACGGACCGTATGAAACTATGGTTAATTTCAAAGAGCGGGTTATTAAAAAAAAATATCAGGAAGCAAAGATATCTTACATCAAAGAATTGAAATGATGAGTTATTTGAAAAAGTAAAGATGTTTTTTCTCATTTATTTAGGGTTTAGTTAATTTCCTTCTTACAACCTCGTTTCTAAAATTTAGTTCTACATAATAAAGGCCACTTAAAAGATCCGGTAAAAGAAATACATTTGTTTTTGGGTTCTCAACAGTGAATAACTTAAAAGATTTTCATTCAGAAAAAGCTAAAGGTCTTAGTAAGTGGGTTGAATAAACATTTTTACTAAAAATGTGGAAAATTCCCGATTTTTGCACATTACTCTTATCGCTACGGTTTAGGAATGGGAACACCACTAACTGTAATCACTTTCCAATTTCCGTTGAACAATTTCCAAACTCTTATGTAACGAAATTCTGCGCTTACTAACTGTTCGTGATAATTTCCTTTTAATTCTAAATTTAAGGAAACCACAGCTGTATCTTCAAAAAGATTAATTATTTGATCGCTCGGTATAATTGTACTAAAAGCCGAATTACCTGATCGATAGTTTTCCATAACCATTTCTTTAGTCACAGGGAGACCGTTTGGGTAAACAAAAAGAGCGTGATCGTGAATCAACTTGTCTATAGTTTTGAGGTCTTTGCTTCCAAAAGCATCCAAAAGTTTTTTTTCACATTCCTCAATCTGTTTTTTGTTTTCCATTACAATCATAGATTTAAAGTTTTTAATATTCCAAAGAACGAAAAAAAGAAAGGAAGACGCTACTTTTTTTATAATAATTTACCCCAGTCCCGTTGCTACTTTTCGATCCTGTGAATTTTTTTTGTCTCCTCAAAGCCCACCCATTTGCCCGTGCTATCCTGCCCTCGATTTGTCAACTCCCTTCGAACTAAGTAAATTAAATCAAAGTCTCCCTTGATAGCCTCAGCAAGAAGTTTGCTACTTGTAAGACTGAAAATGAAAGACGGATTATCGTCATCCTTTCTGTTCTAATAGAAACGAGGATTAAATTTCTCTTTGGGTTTCTCCTCGGTTTTATCCTCGGGAAAAATTGCCTGCCGACGGCATAGCTTTAAACGCCAGTCTGGCTAGTGAGAGTTGACCAAGTTGTAGCAATTGCATCAGATTTTTTACCACTTTAACCAACCCATTTCGGCATTAGAATAGGGTTTTTAACTAAAAAAGCCCCCTACATAGGGCAATTTAGGTGGTTCATCTATAAATCACGATAAACCTCCACATACCCATAAAATCAAAGGTTTTATCTAAATCTTCCGGATCAAAGTTCGACCTTTCCCTCATCGGTACCAAGGCCAACTTTTATTAGCATCGTTTTGCTCTTCGTAATTTAATTTTCACTATCTTTGATAAGATATCTTCGAAAATAGAATTATTTGTCAAGTGAATAACTTTAAATGCTATATCTTTTTAGTTTTAATTCTATTTTTCACGCAACGTGTAATTGCGCAAATGTGCTTCAGCATCGCTACTAATTTTTCAGTTGGCGCAAACCCCAGAGGTATAGCCGAGGCTGATTTTAACGGTGATGGAAAAAAAGATTTAGCCATAACAAAATATAATTCAAACAATGTTGCAGTTATATTAGGCAATGGTTTAGGGAGTTTTGGAACAGCTACTAATTTTTCGGTTGGAAGTTATCCCGTTTCTGTAGTTACTGCTGATTTTAATAACGACGGTAAGATGGATCTTGTTACTTCCAATGTAAGTTCGAATAATGTATCTGTTTTATTGGGTAATGGTCTTGGGAACTTTAGCTTATCCAATAATTTTTCGGTTGGCATAAACCCGTATTCTGTTACAAGTGCCGATTTCAATAATGATGGTAATATGGATTTGGCCACAGCCAATGATAACACTGCAGATGTTTCTATCTTAATTGGAAATGGAACCGGGGCATTTTCGAGCGCTTCAAATTTTACGGTCGGTGGTTATCCCAACGCAATTACAAGTGCTGATTTTAATGGCGATGGTAAACTTGATTTAGCAACTGCTAATGCCGGGTCAGGTAATATTTCGGTCATATTAGGTAATGGGCTTGGAAGTTTTGGTCCGTCTTCAGTTTTTAGTGGCGGTGGCGGGGCTTATTCAATTATTTCTGCCGACTTAAGTGGCAGTGGCGAACTTTATATAATTATTACAAATTATTATTCAAATGTTATTTCAGTATACAAAGGTGATGGAACAGGCAACTTTTTTCCACCAGTTACCTATTCAGTTGGACTTAGTCCGTACTATGTTACCTGTGCAGATTATAATGGAGATAGTAGGTGGGATTTAGCGGTTGCCAACCTGGGCTCAAACAATGTATCGGTATTAATTGGTAATGGCATGGGAAGCTTTGCAACACCCGTTAATTTTACTGTTGCAGTAAATCCTAATTCGATTTTAAGCTGCGATTTTAATGGAGATGGTAGAATAGATCTTGCAACAGCTAACGATGGCTCTGCAAACTCAAGCGTGTTGTTAAACAATGCGCCACCTGTAACAATTATCGCATCATCAACTGCGGTATGCCTTGGTAATTCTCTAACGCTTACCGGAAACGGAGCAAATACTTACACATGGTCAGGTGGAATTACAAGCGGCGTTGCGTTTAGCCCAAGTTCAACCACAACGTATTCTGTAACGGGAACAAATACAATAACAAATTGTTCTTACTCAGCTTCAAAATTAATTACAGTTAATTCACTCCCGCTTATAAATGTAATCTCCACTACGGGTTTATTATGTAGCGGACAAACAGCCACTTTAACACTTAACGGAAGTTCTATTTCCTATTCTTTGAATTCCGTGGCGTCAGCATCAGTGGTTTCAGTTTCTCCAACTAGTACTACAATATATACGGTAACCGGAACCGATACCAATGGCTGTTCAAATACTACAAGTTTTACTCAAAGTGTTTCAATTTGCACATCTGTAAATCAAA
Source organism: Bacteroidia bacterium (assembly GCA_025362575.1). GTDB lineage: Bacteria > Bacteroidota > Bacteroidia > B-17B0 > Aurantibacillaceae > JAHEYG01. The sequence goes on along the minus strand of JANYIQ010000235.1, from coordinate 2,863 downwards.
CTTTAAATTCAGCTACAGATATAACTATTTATCCAAATCCTTTTAACAGCAAAATAACAATTGTTACAAGTGGCACAAAACAATTGGTTGAGATAATAAATGTATTGGGCGCTATCGTTTACAGCACATTCACAGAAAATGATAAAACAGAAATTGATTTAAGCCCTCATGCCAGTGGGGTTTATTTTATTAAAATGAATTCTGTAATTAAAAAAATAATTAAGGAATAACATTTTCAATAAATCTATTAGGGAAAATTAAGGAGTTTGTCCGCTTTAGTAACGTGAGCAGGAAAAATATTAAAAAGTATTTTTGCTTTAAAAAAGGGTAGCGAAGCTGCCGACAATGAAAATATAATAATTGAGTACATCCTAGTCATTGGGATTAGTTAAAAAAAGTATTTTTATACAAACATCGGCTATAAGCTATTCAGTGGCGTGATAGCCGATGTTATATATTGCTATGCAGATATTCATAAAATTGACCTTGGTCTGGTGCGGCTGTGAATATCGATTTCATTGGAGTAGCGTGTACAATTCTTAACAAAATAAATTCCTATATTAGCTTCTTGCACATGGCTAAAATAATTATAGATACAAATCAGTTTGTGGTTTATCAGTGGTATGAAATTACCATAGATTTGAAATAAATGAGTGAAGAATCAAATAAATTTAAACGCATTTCCTTTCTGAAGAAAGATGAAACTCAGGATGCCATCATTACCAGACTGAAAGAAATCTCTGGCGAAAACGATAAGTCTTGCTTAAATATTCTACTCACCTCAGCAGACGGTTTGTCGAAAGATGATGTGGAATCCAGAAAGGAAGAGTTTGGATTAAACGAAGTACAGCACGAAAAAGCTCCTTCATGGTATAAGCAGTTATTAATGGCTTTTCTCACACCATTTAATGCTGTGCTTATGCTTGTGGCGTTGGTTTCTCTATTGACAGATGTGCTTCTTGTTAAACCCGAAGAGAGAGAGTTCAAAACCGTAACGTTGGTTTCGATCATGGTGATATTGAGTTCCATGATTCGTTTCTGGCAGGAATACCGTAGCAATAAAGCGGCAGAGGAATTGAAAAGTATGATAAAGACAACAGCCACAGTAATAAGAAAAGGAAGTGGCAAAGTTGAAGTTTCTTTTAAAGAGCTGGTTCCGGGAGACATTGTTTTTTTATCAGCGGGAGATATGATCCCTGCCGATTGCCGGGTGTTACAATCTAAAGATTTGTTTGTCAGTCAGGCCATTCTTACGGGAGAGTCTCTCCCCGTTGAGAAAAAAGAATTCGCTGTTCCTGAAGCCACTCAAAAATCAGTTTTTGAGCTGGACAATATTTGCTTCATGGGAACAAATGTGGCCAGCGGTTCAGCTACTGCCGTGGTTGCTTCTACAGGAAATCAAACTTATTTTGGAACAATCAGCAAAGCTCTTAGCGGAAAACGTGTTGAGACGAGCTTTGATAAGGGAGTAAATAGCGTGAGCTGGCTTCTTATCCGTTTCATTATAATAATGGTTCCGCTTGTTTTTTTAATAAACGGGTTTACAAAACACAATTGGATTGAAGCTTTCTTATTTGCCTTGACGGTTGCGGTTGGTTTGACTCCCGAAATGCTTCCAATGATCGTTACTACGAATCTTGCGAAAGGCGCTTTGAATATGAGCAAGAAGAAAGTTATTGTAAAACGCCTGAATGCGATTCAGAATATTGGTGCAATGGATGTACTCTGCACGGATAAGACCGGCACGTTAACAATGGATAAAATTATTCTTCAGCTTCATTTGAACGTCGACGGTGAAGACGATGATGAAGTATTGAAATGGGCATACCTAAATAGTTTTCATCAAACGGGTTTAAAGAACTTGCTTGACCTCGCGGTATTGGAACATTCTGAAGTACACCAGCTTTTGGATACCGAGGCCAAATACACCAAAATTGATGAGATTCCTTTCGATTTTAATAGAAGAAGAATGTCCGTTATCCTTCAGCAGCACACCGGAAAACATCTCTTGATCTGCAAGGGTGCGATAGAAGAAATGCTTGCTGTTTGTTCACATGCTTTCGATCCGGGAGAAGATCGTAAGCTCCATGTTGAGCGTGACAAAATCGTTCCGATGGATGATAAAATGCGGCAAAAAGTAATTGATCTTAGTAAAAAGCTAAATCAAGACGGGCTTAGAGTTTTGCTTGTGGCCATGAAAGAATTTGATAACAGAGCATTGACTTACACCGTAAATGATGAGAATGATTTGGTTTTGACAGGATTTATTGCTTTTCTCGATCCGCCTAAGCCGACTGCTCGGCCTTCTATCGAAGAGCTTCATAAACTTGGTGTAAATATTAAAGTACTTACCGGCGATAATGAAATTGTAACGCAGAAAATCTGTAAGGATGTGGGTATTCCGGTAAACCATATTTTACTTGGAAGCGAAATAGATAAGATTGATGACCAGTCATTGGCGATAAGACTGGATGAAACAAGCATTTTTGCAAAGCTGAGTCCAATTCAAAAATCAAGGATCGTTAAGTTGTTACAATCAAACGGACACACCGTTGGGTTTATGGGTGATGGAATTAATGATGCTCCTGCCTTAAGGGATGCAGATGTTGGAATCTCAGTTGACTCGGCGGTAGATATTGCAAAGGAAAGCGCAGATATAATTTTACTCGAAAAAGATTTGATGGTTTTAAAGAGCGGGGTTATATACGGACGGAGGACTTTCGGAAATATTATCAAATACATTAAAATGGCAGCGAGCAGTAATTTCGGGAACATGTTCAGCGTGCTGGGCGCATGTATTTTTTTACCCTTTTTACCAATGCTCCCTGTTCAAATCCTTATTCAAAATCTGCTTTACGATATA
>JANYIQ010000203.1 GCA_025362575.1 Bacteroidia bacterium | reverse complement strand
GTCCTGATGAACAGGCTCACTTTCGCGTGATTCAAAAAAAGATGGGGAAATGGGTGACAATGATAGAGAGTAAGGATCTCGATCTAAAAGGTTTCTAAAAAACTAAGATTTCTTTTCTACAAATTCAAAAGGAAACTCCACCAAAGTCTCATACATTTTTCCTTGTTCAAGCATATCATGATCATCATGTTCGTACTTCCAGGCTATTTTAACCTTTACCTTTTTACTTGCAAGCGCTTTTACGAATTTTATCATATCCAGAAAAACCCTCGAACTTGTTGTATTCATGTAATCCAGATCTAGGGTAAGAGATACTTCAGTAGTAATATTTTGCTTGAATTTTTCAAGCCAAACAAAAGCAGGCTGATAGAATTTTGTAGCGTCCTCAGGCTTAGAACTGCCTTTAATGATAAGTATCCCGGTGGAAATAAAAATAATTTCGGGAGTACGTTTAGTTGCTATTGCTAAAAAATTATTCATTTTAAATACACTTATTATAGTTCGGTTCCTGGGTTCTAAAAGTTTTGAAACAATATTTTTACTAAGCTAAAGAAATTACAGCAATCTTCAAATTTATATTCCTGCATATTCAAAGACATCTGTTAAAATTGCATTGTACCTTAAAACACCCGTACTTAAAGGTATTTCACACTTTCAAATATTGCTTAAATTCATATATTTGCTTTACTAATTAACATTTCTAATTTAATTCAAATGTGTAGATTCGTCTTTTTGCCGCTTATAGTAATTGTTTTGTTGCACACTTCGGTTTTTGGTCAGCAAAAAAATAAAATATATCAATATGATGCCGGTGCAAGCATGCGTGATCATAATCTTGATTTCGAACGCATGCGTTTATCGGTTGAATTTGAACCCGAAAAAGGTCTTGTGAAAGGTAAGATCACGCACTTCTTTAGTCCTATTCGTCAAAAAGTAGATTCATTTTTTCTGGATGGTCCTGGAATTATAATGAAAGGCGCAACATTAAATGGACAAACAATCAATTACAAAACGAATTCGAACGGAATTACTTTTTATCCTTCCAAAACCTTGGTGTATGGCGAAAAAGACAGTTTAGTAATTAGTTATGAAGCCTATCCGCGAAAAGGAATTTATTTCATTGGCTGGAACGACCCCAATAATTTAAGCCGTAAACAGATCTGGACACAAGGACAGGGCGTTGATAACAGGAATTGGTTTCCCTGTTACGACGTAGTTAACGATAAATTAATAACTGAAGTTTATGTAAAATTCAATAAAGATTACAAAGTACTCTCTAACGGTTTGAAGATCGCCGAAAAGGATAATAAAGACGGGACAAAAACATGGCATTATAAAATGTCACATCCCCATGCTTCTTATTTGGTGATGCTCGGCATTGGTAAATATGAGATCAAAGAAACAAAATCAAATTCAGGTGTGCCCATGTATTCTTGGTATTACCCGGAGTGGAAAGACAGAGTGGAATACACTTACAAATACAATGAAAAAATATTCAATTTTTTAGAATCAGAGATCGGAGTGCCTTATGGCTGGGAATCGTATTCTCAAATTCCGGTTCAGGATTTTATGTTTGGTGCGATGGAAAATACATCCGCTACTTTATTTGGAGATTTTTTTGAAACCGATGCAAGAAGTTATAACGACAGAAATTACGTTGCTGTTAATGCTCACGAGCTTGCGCATCAATGGTTTGGCGACATGATAACCGCGAGAAGCGGTAATTCACATTGGTTACAAGAAAGTTTTGCAACCCATTATAATATTACTGCAGAGCGTGAATGTTTTGGGCAAGATCACTTTGACTGGGGAAGAAGAAATGCTTTCGTAAACGCTATTGGAGTAACCGATAAAAAATCGATCTCCCATTCAGAGGCATCTTCAATAACCATTTATCAAAAAGGTTCACAGGTTTTAGAAATGCTGAAATACATCACCGGTAGGGAAGGCTTTAACAGGTCAGTGAAACGTTATTTGAACGCGCACAAATATGCTAATGTAGATTCGGATGACTTGCTGAGTGCTTTTCAGGATGAGTTAGGCATTCCTTTGGATTGGTTCTGGGATGAATGGGTATATCGCGGCGGAGAACCAAGCTATAACGTAATTGCCGAAGATAATACACAAGATGGAAAACGCTATACACAATTTACGGTAACACAAACACAAACAGTGAATGACCTGATCGGTTTATTTAAAATGCCAATTGTTTTTGAAGTGCACTATACAGATGGATCAAAAGACAGCAAAACAGAATGGATCGAAAAAGAAACACATGTGGTGAAAATTTCAAATGCAGGTAATAAAACAATTGACTTTGTTCTATTTGACCCGAACAGCGAGATCATGAAAACCGTTATCTTCAATAAACCTTTTGAGATGCTAAAGGCACAGGCATTACGCGCTCCCAAAATGATCGACCGCTACGATGCGGTAGCAGCCATGAAAACAATTCCTGCCGATCAGAAACTGAAAGTGCTAGAAGAAGTGTATCAGAAAAACTCTTTTCATGCGATCAAAACAGAGATCATAAATCAGATCGTTGAAAATAAAGATGCTGAAAGTCTTAAATTAGTAAAACTCGCACTTCACGACAAAGACGTGCAGGTAAGAAAAGGGATCATTGTGAATGCAAAAAACATTGATGCTTCTCTCCTGCCCGACTACGAAGCATTATTATTAGATTCTTCTTACCAAACCATTGCAACAGCTTTAGAAAAACTATGTTTCAATTTTCCTGAAAATGCAAACCGTTATTTAGATCTGACAAAAGGCATTGAAGGTACCAATGGGCGAAATGTTATCATTAAATGGTTAGAGATCGCTTCGGCTGTAAAGGATATGAAAAATGCTGAACAATTAGTTACCTACACTTCTAATTCTTACGAATTCATTACCAGAACCAATGCCATGCAGGCCTTACGTAAATTGAACTACTTTGATAATGCGGCTTTAGACAATTGCATTGATGCCTGTTTAAGCAGCAACGGCAGGCTCGCCGGACCGGCAGGTGAAACCATCAGATACTTTTACAACCAGAGTCAATATAAAAAAATAATTTTCGACAGGATCAAAACAAGGAACAGTAAAACTTGGGAAGCAGACATTTTATTGAGACTTCTCCAGTAAATTAACGAGTTTAGAGTTCGTCTTGCAAACTATTTTGTTTTTCAAGTGTCCACTGATCGGTTACGGTGGTTTCCAACCAAACGTTTCCTGTTTTTCTGAATATCTGAGCCGATAAACCATAAGTGTCGGCAAAATGCTGCTCTAATTCAGCAACTGTCATTTTTGGTGTTATGCTGATCGAGCCTTTGTTGTGAATTGTTCTGCATTCACCCAGCGTTTTACTATTACTCTTCATGAGTTTTTTTGGCGAAGCGCCACCTGCGGTGTGAGGCTTTGAAAAGAACTCCAGTTTCAAATTAGGATAAACCTTATTGAATTCTTCCTGAATGGCAAAAATTTTGCGATCGTCGTTGATGTCGATTTTCATATTTTTAGTTTTTATTGTTCGTATTTAATCGTGAAGTGACAGCAATGGAATGTGTGTATGAAACACCATTTGTTTTGTATTGCTCCTGTGAAAAAGAGAAGCTATAGGTGATCGGGTGTGCGGTATCATGATCAGCCAGTCTGCATTATGACGATCTACATACTTCGCGAGTTCAGCATTCACATCATCTCCTTCTCTGTAATGGATAACTACATTCAGATCACTAAGTGCAGAATGCAATTTCAGATTATCTTTAAATTTATTTTGGTCTGCTTTTTCTTTAGCGCCGAATACATCAAGGATGTAGACCTTCGCATTAAAAAGTTTTCCAAAAAACTTTATCGAATCAATTACGTTTTGAGAAACGTCTTTCGAATAATCACATCCTAAAACAATATTCTGAGGTGTTTTGAACTCAGCACCATCAGGAATGACCAATACCGGACATTTAGTTTGCTTTAATAAAGTAGTGCTGTTACTCCCAATGGCCACATCAAAAGCATTGGTATGCCCTTTAATACCCATCACAACCAGATCAGTTTCTTTATTTTCGATCTGATCAAGAATACAATCAACGGCAAAGCCTGCCTTTGTGATCAATTTAATTTCAATGCCCGAATCAAACGTTTTTATTTGTCGTTCTATTTTTGCCAAAGCTTCGTTGGAAGCCTGTTCAATTTCTTCCATTGGAATGGCCATGGGTGTTTCGGAAACAGGAACCGGAACATGATAAGCATGCAGCAAGGTAATACCTGCTTTAGTGTGTTTAGCAAGCCCCACAGCATATCGAACTGCATTTTCTGAAGTTGAAGAAAAATCAACAGGAACCAGTATGTTTTTCATTGATAATTAATTTAAATAAATCTTTGAAACAAATTTATCCATGTCACTACGACACAAGTATGACTCAGGTCAAAGCAAACTATGACAATTATCAGTTTGGTTTCTTAGCTTTCAGTTTGGCCTGCTTCCTGAAATATTTTTTAAGTAAGAAGCTATGCTTTAGTCCCTCCATGTTATCATCAAAGCCGGCCACACCACTGTTAAGGTTCTTCATGGTGCTTTTCAGGTCTTTCACAAAAAGTGAATCCGTTATCAGCATACCAATGGTTCCCTTTCCATCTTTTATCTTAGCTGTGATTCCGCTCAGATCACCGCTTACATAGGCAATTTTATCACTTGCATTTTCGAGTTTTACAATGGTATGCTGCAATTTCCCGGCCATAGTTGTATCCGTTAATAAAGAAGCCATTAAACCTTTACCGCTTTTAAAACTCTTAGCTACTTCCTGAAGATCCCCGGTAATTATGGCAGTTCTTGCGCCCGTGATTTTAATGTTAACAATGGCTTCCTTTAAATTATCGGCTACAATTGTATCCTGCAATAAACTCCAGAGCGAATTGCGTTTATTGAATTTCTGAGTAATGTTTTTAAGATCGCCCGTAATTACCTTTATGTTATCGTTTGTTGTACTCAACGTACGAAGCATTTCATCTGTTTCAATTGGCTTAAGCGTTTTTAAAATGTCTCCGTCTTCAATATGTGCAACCGATCCATCTTTCATGGAATTGATGTTCACGAGTTTATTTCCCATTAATCCGTCGGTACCAATGCTTGCAAGTGCATTCTTTTTAATATAGATCTTTGCTTTATCTTCGATCAGCATAACAACGTTAACGGTAGAGTCTGTATTGATCTCAACGCTTTCAACAATTCCCACGTTTATTCCTGAAAAACGCACATTATTGCCCTGCATTAATCCGTTCACATTGTAGAACTGAGCGCTTATTCTAAATGTATCGCTGAATAAGCTTCGTTTTGCACCTATCATGTATAATAGTACGATCAGGAAAACTGTACCGGCAAGTACAAATATTCCTAATCTGATATTTCTGGAGGTTGGGTTAGCCATAATTTATTCGAAAAATTGTTTAACTTTTTTATCATCTATTTTTTTTAATTCCTCAAGTGTTCCTTCAGCGTAATTTCTTCCTTCAATAAGCATTACCACTTTATCGGCAGCAATATTCACGCAATTCAGATCATGAGAAATGATCAGAGACGAGGTATTATATTTTTTCTGAACATCCACCATCAGCCTGCTTATTTCTTTTCCGGTGATCGGATCCAAGCCTGTTGTAGGCTCATCGTATAGTATGATGTCAGGTTTTAAGATCAGCGTTCTTGCAATGCTTATCCTTTTGCGCATACCGCCCGATAATTCCGACGGCATCATGTCCACAGTTTCTTTTAGTCCAACATTTTCCAAAGCTTCCATCACCAGTTCATCTACCGATTGTTTTTTTGTATCCAGCCAGTGTCTTCGTAAAGGAAATTCAAGATTTTCTCTCACTGTCATCGAATCGTAAAGCGCATTACTTTGAAAAAGGAAACCAATACGCACTCTTATTTTATCCAACTCCTGATCATTCAGATCCGGCACATTGAGATCAAATACATTTATGCTTCCTTTATCGGGCTGCATTAAACCAATAACACATTTAATGAGGACCGATTTTCCGGAACCTGATTTTCCAAGCACGGCAATACTCTCACCCTTATGAAGGTCGAGGCTGAAATCTGTTAACACATGGTTTTCGCCAAACCATTTGTAAAGATTTTTTATTTCGAGTATTGGCTTTTCGCTCATTTCAATTTATGTAAACCCTAAAAGATCAGCGATCTGAACAGCAACCAGATCAAGTACAAATATTAATAGTGATGAAATAACTACCGCTGAATTTGCCGAGCGGCCAACGCCCTCAGTTCCTTTTTTAGAGAAATACCCTTTAAAACAACCTATGATCCCAATATCAAGTCCAAAGAAAAAAGTTTTTGTTACTGCCGGAACAACATCACTAAAGGTGTTGGTTTCAAAAACCTGATTCCAGAATAATTTCCAACTAACAACGCCATGTATGTTACACCCGAGATAAGCACCATATAAGGAAACTGCAATGGCAAGAACTGCCAAAATTGGCACCATAGTTATACAGGCAGTTACACGGGTAACCACTAAAAATTTAAATGGGTTTGTGCCGGACACTTCCATGGCGTCAATTTGTTCGGTAACCCTCATCGAACCAAGCTCTGCACCTATTCCTGAGCCAATCTTACCGGCACAGATCAAGGCCGTAATTACCGGTGCAATTTCCCGTATAAGTGAAATGGAGACCATTTTTGGCAGCCAGGCCTCGGCTCCAAACTCAACCAGGGTTGGTCGCGATTGGATCGTAATAACCAGACCCATAATGAAAGCAGTAACGGCAACAAGGCCAAAGGATTTATATCCAATGTAGAAGCACTGTCTTAAAAATTCAGAGAATTCATACCGTGGCTTAAGGAACTCTCGGAAGAACTTCGCTGTAAAGCGCGAAATATCTCCGGCCTCTTCCAAAAAACTATCAAGTGCTTTGTTATAAAACATTAAGTAAAAGTGATTCAATAAATATAACTAAAATATGAATTCTATCACAGCGAAAACTGATTTTTCTCAGTAGATCAGTGCTTAACAAATGTTTTAAGCCATTTGATAGCTTCTTCTTTGTTAGGAAACGCTTTTGTAGGAACAAAAGGCTTATCGTGCTGAATATAAAAACTGGACATTAATTTTTGTGCTAAAGAGTAATAGGCAATGGCATCAGCTATCGTGAAAAGATTACTTTCTTCACTCGCTGAAAAGGTTCTTACCTCATTATCTACTGAACTGTAATCTTCAGCATCAATAAGTACAGGATATTTTTTTCCGCCACCTAATATCCCCATGGCTTCAACCGCCTTTACAGCATCATTAAGCTCAATATTTGCGCTTTCCTTGATATGAATATGGAGCACCCCCTCATCGAGCAGACTTACCGTTAACTTTTCAAAATCCTTTATTTTCATTTTCCTATTAGCAATATTTAAAGCAAAACAAAACGCATAACATCGGCAGTTGAAATAATTCCTTTTAACACGCCGTCATCGCAAACGGCTATTGCATGAACATCGCCTTTAGCTAATTCTTCAACAGCACTTTTAAGCGTAGCCGTTGATTCGATAGTTATAGGATGTATCCGCATGATATCCTTTACGATCAAACGATAATATTCTTTATCATTATCGTTAAGAGAAGCGTTTTTAATGGCGAACAAAAAATCTGTAAGACTTATCATCCCGCTGAGTTTTCCATTCTCTACAACCGGAATATGATGATGAAAATTCTTTTTCTCAAAAATATGTTTCACGTCTATTAATTTCTGCTCAGGCTGTACATAAGCCACTTCTTTGGTCATAACAGCGGAAATGGGAATATTAAGATTCATTTTATACTTTTTTCGTGTAAATTTATGGAAGCTAAGTCTGTAACTAACTGACCAATGTCATTTTTTTTCGTGACTATTATCACGACGCCTCAGGCAAGAGTGCTGTTAATTTGCAACAAAAAAAAGCCATGAAAGCAAAAACATTAATTGAGCTGATGACATTGTCTACCAACTTATACATGATCTCAAAAGATGATAAATTCATGAAGAACGTAGAAGAAATGACAGAAAAGGGCAAAGAAAAAATAAGTGATCTTATTGAAGAATTCACAGATGATGATGTGGAAGGCTTGTGGAATAAAATTTCCGCGAAAGCTGCTGAGGCTAAAATAGAATTAGATCATAAGATCGAAGAAATAGTGGTTAAAACATATGAGAAGATGAAGATCGCGCATGCAAACGATCTAAAAGCTTTGGAAGCCACTATTACAAAACTAAAAACTGATCTTGAATCGGCGGAGGCACGCATTTCCGACCTGGAATCGCTATAAGGATGGGTCTATTAGATAATATAACAAGACGATACAACCACATTAAGCGTTACAATCAGGTAATAAGCATTTTCTTAAAGTACGGCTTTGAGGATCTTGTTTCTTATTTGAATGAAAAAAAGCGTTTTGCATTTATTAAGAAACTGATCCCTAAAAGTACTTATGCGGCTTCATTGCATTTAAGTAAGTGGGAAAAAATGCGTTTGGTTTGTGAAGAGCTTGGACCAACTTTCGTGAAATTCGGGCAGATCTTAAGTAACAGGCCGGATTTGTTGCCTGCCGATCTCATTAAGGAGCTTGAAAAACTGCAGGATGGCGTTCCTCCTATTCCGGGCAAAATGGCCATTGAAGTATTGGAAAAAGAATTAGGAAAAACAACCAGCGAATTATTTTCACTATTCGATCAGGAAGCCTTTGCATCTGCATCCATGGCTCAGGTGCATAAAGGAGTTTTAAAAACAGGAGAGAAGATCGTCGTAAAGATCCAGCGGCCCGGCATTCAGGCTATAATTGAATCCGACATTAAGGTAATGTATTATCTCGCTGACCTTTTCAGCAAAAGAATTCCTTCATTAAAAAGTTTTGACCCCATAGGTTTAGTAAGAAATTTTGAGGATAGCATCATAAAGGAACTTGATTTCGTGCATGAATCAGTTAACATCCAACGCTTTCATAATAATTTCTCAAAAGACGAAAAGGACGAGGGGCATATACACTCCCCAAAAATTCATCCAACCCTCACGACCTCTAAAGTTTTAACCATGGAGTTCATAGAAGGGATAAAAATTTCAGACATTACGAAATTAAAGCAGAATGGTTATGATACTGAACTGATCGCTAAACGTCTCGCGCATTCGTACTTTAAACAAATATTCAATTATGGTTTCTTCCATGCTGATCCTCATCCGGGAAATCTTCTTGTTCTACCCGAAAATGTGATCTGTTATCTGGATTACGGGATGATGGGGAGCATAATGAGAAAAGATCTGGAGGCTATTGGTGGCATGTTCATGGCGGTTAATTCAAAGGATGTAAAACGGATCATAAAATCTTTGTTGCAGCTTTCAGACACTTCGATCATTCGCAACTACCGGGAATTGGAAAACGATGTGGATGAATTTGTTCAGAATTATGCTTTCAAAGACCTGCATCAGAATGAGATCAGCACCATCATGCTTGAACTAAAAGACATTATAATTAAGCACGGTTTAAAAGTACCAACTCATTTCTTTCTTCTCATTCGTTCAGTTGTAACCATGGAAGGTGTAATAAGACAGTTAGATCCTAATATCGATCTTACTAAAATGATGAAACCTTATCTTATCAAATTGATCGCAAAACATTATAATCCTGTTCAATTTTTAAAACGTGTGTTTAATTCTGTTTACGAAATGGGACTGTACATGGAAGAGTTTCCGAGAGATCTTAAAAATGCGATGCGCAAGATAAATTCAGGTGAAATGCAGGTTGATCTAAAACATAAAGGAATCGACCCGATCGTTCACACTTTTAATCGGGTAAGCAAACAGCTCATTTCAGCTGTTATCATTGCAGCTTTGATAATAGGATCTTCGCAAATGATCATACATAAGGTTCCGCCATTATGGGGTGAATCCTCTGCGTTAGCCATCATTGGCTTTATTATTTCTGCCATACTTGGATTAGGAATGATAAAAGACCTGAGGCGAGGTGACCACGATGACTGGAACGGATGGAAAGACTAGCGATCCATTTCAAAAATTTAGTTAAGAAAAAAACTATGCGAAAACG
>JANYIQ010000069.1 GCA_025362575.1 Bacteroidia bacterium | reverse complement strand
CTCCACGTTACCAGCAATTATGACGACGAAACTAATTCGTATCTTTTTGACCTTAATTAGTTCATGCCTAGTCACAAGCTGTTCTCTAATTCTTGGTATTCATAAAATTAAATACAAGACGGATAATCAAATCATCAATACAGCTAAAAAATTTGGTATACCTGATACAAATATATTTGCGTTGGACTCATCTTTTGGTAAATATATTTTCAAATTGGACCAGGCGACGTTTAAAGCGCAGACAAAAAATCACTACCAGCCCTTACAGGCATTATATTTTGACGAAAATGATGAATTGACAAAATTTTATATAAATTGCTATACAAGTGGTGTTACATCACTAGACTGGAACAAATTCGGAAGACTAAATAGTTTTCCGCCAAATGATCAAGCTCCCATCGACACAATTCTAAATCTAAAAAAACAATTATCTTATATTTCAAGCATTGGTTCATCAAATTTGGAGGCACTTAAATCAGACAAAAGTAATTACAAGGTTTTCGTTTACTGGAATATTTATATGAGAAGACATTCAAAAAAGCTAATTAAAGAAATCAAAAAAAATTGTTCATTAATTAAAGATGGTAAAAGAGTTAGAATTATTTATATAAACAATGACAATTGGTTTGCATGGTTAGACAAAAAATAACCGCTGGTAAGCATTAAGAATTATTTCTGAGGCTTGTAAACTGCAAGAGCATCTTTCATGAAGCCTTTAATGTCTTGTATGCGGCGTTCATCACTCGGGTGAGTACTCAATATTTCAGGTGGTTTTTGTCCGCCGCCCATGGTTGCCATTCTTTCCCAAAAAGGAACTGCAACCTGAGGATCGTAACCTGCCATTGCTGCAAATATCAATCCCATGTGATCAGCTTCGCTTTCCTGGCTGCGGCCGTACTTTAACATTCCTAAACCTGTACTTAAACCATAAGCTTGTTGAAACAATTGAGATGTTACCTGAGGCTTTGTTTGTAAAGCTGTTGAAAGAACTGCTCCTCCAAATTGCACGAGCATTCCCTGGCTCATTCGCTCGTTACCGTGGCGGGCAATGGCGTGAGCAATTTCATGTCCCATTACAATTGATAAACTCGGTTCATCTTTTGTAACCGGTAATAAACCTGTGTATACAACAACTTTACCGCCGGGCATGCACCAGGCATTCACAACATCTTCATCAACCACATTAAATGCCCAGTTAAAACCGGCGAGCTGACTTGACAAACCTTTATCAGCATAATATTTTTCTACTGCCTTTTGAATGCGAACACCAACGCGTTGTACTAAAGTTACGCGTACATCAGCAGCAGGAAGAGGTTTATGTTCGGTTAAAAACTTATCGTACTCGGTCAGGCTCATGCCGATCATTTCTGATTCGGGAACAAGATCAAGCGAGCGACGGCCTGTAATGGCGTTTTTCTGACAAGAGTTAAATAATAATATTATGGCTGAAGCCAATAAAATATTTTTTTTCATAACGATCTTTAACCCGTTGGATTCTTTTATTGATTTAATATAGAAAATAGTAAGCATGAAATCCTAAGGGTTAAATAATTTCAGCTGTTAAGCCTCTGTCTAAAAGCGCGGATGCAATTGGTACTAATTTTTTGCGTGATCCGCTTTTAACAGAGCATTTACCGGCATAATGAACAAGGTAAGTACATTGCTCGGCCTGAATGGTATCGTGACCGCAAACTTTAATAAGCGATTCAATTACAAATTCGAAAGTGTTTACATCATCGTTATACAATACAAGATGATTTTCGTCTTGCGATTTTGCTTTTACTTCTTCAAGTTCCAGTTCCTGTAATTGAGTATTATTTTTCATGGCACAAAGATACAAAATTGCTTAAATTGAAAAAATACCCTAAGGATGGGGCTTAGAGCGCTTCTTTGGCAGATTGGACCACCTTTTTAGAGTTGCCAACAAATATTTGCTTATTGACAATAACGACAGGTCGTTTTAAAAACGTATATTCTTCGAGAATCAGTTTTTTGTATTCTTTTTCGGTGCTTGGCTTTGGATCTAAAGTTTTATATTTAAGCGCAACTCTGCTAAAAAGGGCTTCATAGCTTCCTGTCATGTTTTTTATTTCATCTAACTGTGAACCTGTTATTTTTTCGGTTTTGATATCCTGAAAAGTGAAGTTCTTTTCTTTCAGTTTCAATTCAGAAATTATTCTGGCGCAGGTAGAGCAGGAGGAGAGGTAATAGATCTTTTTCATGGAACAAATATATGGTTCGGCAGGCTCACCATGACGCTTATTATAAAAAACATTCAACAAAAAACCCCGACATTTCTGCCGGGGTTTTAAATTTATTTTGCCTCTACTTCCCTCTCCTTTGGAGAGGGAAGTAGAGGGTGAGGGCTAGGCTTTATCTTCTTTCTTATTCTTTTTTGGCTTTGGTTTGTGAGCCGAAACAGTGATCTCTTGTTTCTCTTTATCAAAGTCAACTTCTATCTCGTCGCCTTCGGTTAAGTGGCTTTTAATGATCTCTTCAGCCATAGGATCTTCAAGGTATTTTTGAATGGCACGTTTTAAAGGACGGGCACCATAGTTTACATCGTATCCTTTTTCAACAATATAATCTTTTGCTGCTTCTGTGATCTTAATAGTATAACCCAAAGCATTTACGCGTCCGAATAAACTGTCTAATTCAATATCAATGATCTTATGAATATCTTCTCTGCTTAATGAGTTGAACATTACCACATCGTCAATACGATTCAGGAATTCAGGCGCAAAAGCTTTCTTCAAAGCATTTTCCACAACACCTTTACTGTGTTCATCTGCACCCTCCACTTTTGTTTGTGTGCCAAATCCAACACCTTGTCCGAAATCTTTTAACTGTCGCGCACCAATGTTGGAGGTCATGATAATGATCGTATTCTTAAAATCAACCTTACGGCCTAAGCTATCGGTTAACATACCATCATCTAAAACCTGCAATAACATATTGAATACATCCGGGTGAGCTTTTTCGATCTCATCTAATAAAACAACAGCGTAGGGGCGACGACGAACTTTTTCGGTTAACTGTCCGCCTTCTTCATAACCAACATATCCCGGAGGTGCTCCGATCAAACGTGTAATGGCAAATTTTTCCATGTACTCGCTCATGTCAATTCTGATCAAGGCTTCATCGTTATCAAATAAATGACGGGCCAATACTTTCGCTAATTGCGTTTTACCAACCCCTGTAGGGCCTAAGAATATAAATGAACCAATTGGCTTATTAGGATCTTTTAAGCCGGCACGGTTACGCTGAATGGCTTTTACCACCTTTGCAACAGCTGCATCCTGACCGATAACCTTGCCTTTAAGCATTTCGCCCATTTTCACAAGCTTATCGCCTTCGTTCTGGTTAACACGCTGAACAGGTACTCCGCTCATCATAGAAACCACCTCAGCAACGTTATCTTCGGTAACCATCACTCTGTTTTGCTTGGTTTCTTCTTCCCAGGCTTTTTTAGCTGTCTCTAATTGCGCTTGTAACTGTTTTTCAGTGTCACGCAATTTAGCGGCTTCTTCATATTTTTGAGAACGTACCACCTGATTCTTCAATTCTTTAATGTCCTCCATTTTCTTTTCCAGTTCAAGAATGTTCTGAGGAACATTGATGTTGGTAATGTGAACACGAGAACCTGCCTCATCTAAAGCATCAATAGCTTTATCAGGTAAATGGCGATCGGTAATGTAACGTGCCGTTAAACTCACGCAAGCTTTAATAGCTTCGTCGGAATACGTTACGTTATGGTGATCTTCGTATTTTGATTTGATGTTATGCAAGATCTGTAATGTTTCATCCGGGGTAGCAGGCTCAACAATTACTTTCTGGAAACGGCGCTCTAAAGCTCCGTCTTTTTCGATATACTGACGGTATTCATCTAAAGTTGTTGCACCAATACATTGTATCTCACCACGCGCTAAAGCCGGCTTGAACATGTTGCTGGCATCCAGACTTCCGCTGGCACCACCTGCACCAATAATAGTGTGGATCTCATCAATGAATAAAATTACATCCGGAGATTTTTCAAGCTCGTTCATCACCGCTTTCATACGTTCTTCGAATTGCCCACGATATTTTGTACCTGCTACTAAGCTGGCAAGATCTAAAGTAACAACACGCTTACCAAAAAGCACACGGCTTACTTTACGCTGAACAATACGAAGCGCTAAACCTTCGGCGATAGATGATTTACCTACACCAGGTTCTCCAATTAAAATTGGGTTATTCTTTTTACGTCGGGATAATATTTGTGATACACGCTCAATTTCTTTTTCGCGACCAACAACAGGATCTAATTTCCCGTCTTCTGCCATTTTGGTAAGATCTCTGCCAAAATTATCCAACACAGGAGTTTTTGATTTGCTTTCTCCCGGTTTTTTGGCAGCACCCTGATTTCCGGCACCGTAATTTGTATCTTCTGCATCTTCATCATCGGCAGCAGTATTTTCAATTTTACTTGGGCTGTCAGAAAACGCTTCGAGTTCAACACGAACAGCATCGTAATCTACACCATACTTTAAAAGATTTTTAGAAACGATGTTATCGTTATCTTTTAAAATGCACAACAATAAATGTTCGGTGCCTATCTGCGCTGCTTTAAATGTTTTTGCTTCAAGGTAAGTCAGCTTAAGTGTTTTCTCAGCTTGTTTTACCAATGGGATATTAGCAAGGTTGTTTGATTTTCGCGCACCAGGTGTTAAACTTTGTTCAATAGATTTTCTCAGTTCCTGAGCATCTACCTTTAAGTTTTTTAAGAGTCGCATTCCAACACCTTCACCATCTCGGATCATACCTAACATAAGGTGTTCAATTCCTATAAAGTCGTGCCCCAAACGAAGAGCTTCTTCGCGGCTGAATGTAATAACATCTTTTACCCGGGGTGAAAATTTAGCTTCCATAACAATGTATTTATTGGTTATATGTACACATATTGTGCCACATTCAAAAGTAACGTTATAATTGGGTTTTAAATTGCTGTAAAAATGGTTTTTTTAACAAACAATTTGTTGATAAATATCTAATTCAAATACCAGATATTTCGGTAGTTTTAGGGGTTGTTTGCTGTTTTCTATGGTGTACGTTTTGAGCCCAGTTAAGGTTGCATATTTGGCCTGACAAAAATTCATAAATCCCCCCAGAAAAAACAGCTGTAAATTTAACTATGTAACTAAAAAAAGATTATGGCTGACGGAGAGAAAATTATCCCCATTAACATTGAAGATGAAATGAAAACTGCCTACATCGATTATTCGATGTCGGTTATTGTATCTCGTGCTTTACCTGATGTACGTGATGGTTTAAAGCCTGTACACCGCCGTGTATTGTACGGTATGCTTGAATTAGGCTTAATGCACAACAGACCTCATAAGAAATCGGCCCGTATTGTTGGGGAGGTTTTAGGAAAATATCACCCGCATGGCGATGCCAGCGTTTACGATACCATGGTGCGTATGGCTCAGGATTGGAGTTTACGTTACATGTTGGTTGACGGACAGGGTAACTTTGGTAGTATGGACGGCGATCCGCCTGCAGCAATGCGTTATACGGAGGCCCGTTTGCGTAAAATTGCAGAAGAGATCATTGCAGATCTTGAGAAAGATACTGTTGATTTCAGAGCCAATTTTGATGACTCTTTAACCGAGCCAACGGTAATGCCAACCCGTATCCCGAATTTATTGATAAACGGAGCTTCCGGAATTGCCGTGGGTATGGCCACTAACATGGCCCCGCACAATTTGACAGAGATCTGTGATGCCTGTTTGGCATACATTGACAACCGTGACATAGACATTGCCGGTTTAATGCAGTATGTTAAAGCTCCTGATTTTCCTACCGGCGGAACCATTTATGGTTTTGCAGGTGTAAAGGAAGCTTTTGAAACAGGCCGCGGACGAATTGTTTTGCGCGCTAAATCAAATATTGAAGTTCACAAAGACAGAGAGCGAATTATTGTTAACGAAATTCCTTACCAATTGAACAAAGCGGAAATGATCAAGAAAACTGCTGATCTGATCAATGAGAAAAAACTGGAAGGCATCTCCGATATCCGCGATGAGTCTGACAGAGACGGAATGCGCATTGTTTACGAATTAAAACGCGATGCCATTTCCAACGTTGTATTAAATAATTTATATAAATATACTTCTTTACAAACCTCATTCTCGGTAAACAACATTGCTTTAGTGAATGGCCGTCCGATGATGCTGAATCTGAAAGATCAGATCCATTATTTTATTGAACACCGTCATGATGTTGTTGTTCGTCGTACTAAGTTTGAATTAGCTCAGGCTGAAAAACGTGCGCACATTCTAGAAGGTTTATTAATTGCCATCGATCACATGGACGAGGTAATCAAAATTATCCGTGAAAGCGAAACCCCTGATACTGCCCGTGTAGAGTTAATGACCAAGTTTAGCTTAAGCGAAATTCAAAGTCGTGCCATTCTTGATATGCGTTTACGCGCATTAACAGGACTTGAACGCGATAAATTAAAAGATGAATACGCAGAACTTAGAAAACTGATCGATTATTTGAACAGTATTTTAAATGATGAGCCTTTGCGTTACAAGATCATTAAAGATGAATTAACAGAGATCAAAACAAAATACGGAGATGGCCGCAGAACCGATATCGTTTATGCAGGTGATGATTTCCGTATGGAAGACATGATCGTGGATGAAGATGTGGTTGTAACCATTTCTCATTTAGGATACATTAAACGTACCAGCTTAAATGAATTCCGCTTACAGAACAGAGGAGGCAAGGGTTCTAAAGGCTCGGCAACCCGCGATGAAGATTTCATTGAACACATGTTCATTGCTTCTACGCATAATTATTTATTATTATTCTCAGAAAAAGGTCAGGTATTCTGGTTACGTGCTTTTGAAGTTCCGGAAGGAAACAAAACAAGCAAAGGCCGCGCCATTCAGAATTTACTGAACATTCCGGCCGACGATAAGATCAAAGCATTCATTAATGTGAAGAGTTTATCGGATGAAGAATATCTGAATAACAACTTCATTATTCTTTGTACAAAAGAAGGTATCATCAAGAAAACAACTTTAGAAGCGTATTCTCGCCCGCGTGCTAATGGTATAAACGCCATCACCATTCGTGAAGGAGACGTTTTATTGGAAGCTGCTTTAACTAACGGTAAGAACGAGATCATGATCGCCACTAAACTTGGCAAAGTGTGTCGTTTCCCTGAAGAAAAAGTTAGACCAATGGGCCGTAACGCTTCAGGTGTAATTGCAATTGATCTTAACGATGATGAAGGAGATAAGAACGAAGTTATCGGTATGATCTGTATCAACGACCTCTCAGCAAACGTATTGGTTGTATCTGAAAAAGGATATGGTAAACGTTCTGAGATCGATGAATATCGTATCACCAATCGTGGTGGTAAAGGTGTTAAAACCATAAACATTACCGAAAAAACCGGAAACTTAGTGTCTATCAAATCGGTTACCGATGCGAACGATCTTATGATCATTACAAAAAATGGAATTACCATTCGTTTAATGGTAGAATCGTTAAGGGTTATGGGTCGTGCTACGCAAGGTGTTCGCCTGATCAACATTCAGGATAACGATGAAATAGCTGCTGTAACCAAGGTGGATCATGAAGACGAAGTTGAAGGTGAGAACACCGAAAACGTTAGTCCTGAAACCCCTTCTGACGATAACACGCCAGAAGAAACTACACCAACGGACAATAACGGTTAATAATGGTTGGAAACAACCAAATAATTAATTTAATTTAGCGCTTCAATTTAGAAAAACGATGAAAAGAAAAATCAGTATTTTTGGTGCTTTAAGTATCTTAACAATAGGTACTTGCATTGCCCAACCTACATTAGTAGAAAAAGTGGAAGCCAAAGCCGATAAGGTGGTTATACCTTACGAAAAATGGAAACTCCCGAATGGTTTAACCATTTTATTACACGAAGATCATTCTGATCCTGTAGTTCACACCTTAGTTACCTATAAAGTAGGTTCAGATCGTGAAGATCTTGGTAAGTCTGGTTTTGCGCATTTCTTTGAGCATATGATGTTTCAGGGTTCATTGCACGTGGCCGATGAAGAGCATTTTAAAATGGTTTCTACTGCAGGTGGAAACATGAATGGAAATACAACTCAAGACAGAACTGTTTATTTTGAAACACTTCCATCTAATTACGTTGAAATGTCTTTGTGGTTGGAAGCTGATCGTATGGGTTTCTTATTGGATTCATTAACTACAAAAAAGTTTGAGAACCAGCGCGACGCCGTTAAGAACGAAAAATCTCAGAACGTAGAGAATCAGCCTTACGCAATGGCTTTTGTTGAAGAAATAAACAAAGCACTTTATCCTGACGGACATCCTTACAGCTGGCCGGTTATAGGTTATGTTGATGATCTGAACAGAGCAACCTTAGAAGACGTAAAGAACTTTTTCTTACGTTGGTACGGACCTAACAACGCTATTTTAACTTTATCAGGAGATTTTAACAGTGCTGAAGTTTTACCTTTAATAGATAAATATTTCGGAACTTTAAAACCTTGTCCTGAAGTTAAAAAAATGCGCCCTGCACCATTTACTGTTCCAACAGATAAATATGTAGCCTATAAAGACCGTACTTATTTTCCGTTAAATTTAAGAGTATATCCTACAGTTCCTCAGTATCACCGCGATGAGCCGGCTTTAGACCTTTTAGGCTTAATGATGGGTAGTGGTAACAACTCTTTATTTTATAAGAACTTTGTGAAGTCTGATCTTGCGGTGCAGGCTCAGGTTAATCACCAGGCAAAAGAATTAGCCGGAGAATTTTCTATCGCTATTTTCGCTTATCCACCTGAAGATTTTAATTTGGAAAAACTTTTTACTGATTTGGATAACAAAGTAAAAGCAACCATTGAAGAGTTTGAAAAAACCGGAATTACAGATGAGGCTTTGATTCGTGCGAAAGCAGAAATTGAAGCCGGTTCATACAACAGTTTAAATAGTGTGGCTTCAAAAGCATCTCAGATCTCGGAATGGGAGCGATTATTAGGAAAATCATCTACTATCAGCGATGAAATTGACCGTTATAATAAAGTTACTAAAGAAGACCTTTTAAGAGTATATAATAAATATATTAAAGGAGCAGGGGCAGCCGTTTTAAATACTTATCCTATCATGAATCAAAAAGATTCAGTGAAGAGTGTGAACCCTCATGCAGGACAGAAATTTAATCCAAATCCTGAATACACAGGTTTAGCTTATTCTCAAAATGCTGATAAATTCAAACGAGATGCAAGACCCGCTTCAGGTGCTGCAAAAGTGGTGAAGTCGCCGGATTATTTCAAAACCAAATTAACCAATGGCTTAAACATCATTGGAACAAAAACAACTGAAAGTCCTGAAGTAACCATGGTTATTAATATGGAAGGTGGAAGCATGGTTTTACCTCCGGATATGTTCAAGAAATTGGGTGTAGCTGAAATGACCGCTCAAATGATGAATGAAGGAACTAAAGGACGCACAACAGAACAAGTTGCAGCCGACCTGGAAAAATTAGGTAGCTCAATAAGTTTTGACGCTAACGTAACAGGAACAACCATTCGTATTAACACTCTGAAAAAGAACGTTGATGCGACCTTGAAAATTTTCGAAGAAAAATTATTAAGTCCCGGATTCAGAGATGACGATTTTAAATTAGGAAAAAAACAATATAAAGAAGGAATTAAGAACAGTGCTACAAGCGCGGCTTCAATTGCGAACAAAGCATTTAATCAGGCTTTGTATGGCAGTTCTGTATTAGGATTAGAGCCGACTGTTAAAACAGTAGAGAATATTACTTTACAGGATCTTAAAGATTACTATAACAGTTATTATTCCCCATCAGTTTCTAACTTAGTAATTGTAGGTGACATTGATGAAAAAGAGATCATGCCGAAATTGGAGTTCTTGAACAAGTGGGCTGCTAAAGAAGTAAAGATGCAGCCAATTGCAGAAGTAGCTCCGTCTAAAGAACCACAATTCTATATTGTAAATAAAACAGCAGCGCCATCTTCGGTAATTCAAATGGGATACCCATCTTTGAAATTTGATGCAACCGGTGATTACTATAAGAACCGTATTGCTAACTTCATTTTTGGAGGCGCTTTCAATAGCCGTTTAAATTTAAATTTACGTGAAGAGAAAGGCTACACTTATGGTATTCGTTCTGGTTTCAGCGGAACTAAATACACAGGTGAGTTCAAGATCTCTTCTTCAGTGAAGCGTCCCGCTACAATTCTATCTTTAATTGAGATCACTAAGGAGTTCAATAAATATCAAACAGAAGGTATTACTGATAAAGAGTTAGAGTTCACAAAAAGCTCACTTTTAAATCAGGAAGCATTGAAATACGAAGATCCGTATTCAAAAGCGAACTTCTTAAATGGTATCGTAACTTATAATTTGGAGAAAGATTACACTACTAAACAGAATCAAATTCTTAAGAACATGACCAAAGAAGAGCTTAATGCTCAGATCAAGAAATCTTTCGACATGAGTAAGATGACAACCGTTATAGTAGGTGATAAGGCAATGATCGAGCAACAATTGGAAAGATTTTCGAAAGATGCTAAAACAAAAGACGACCTAAATAATGTTAAATTAAAGAAGATCACAGTTGATTAATTGTGGATTTGCACAATTATTGAGTCTTAATATTAAATCAGAAACCCTCCCCTGGTAAAATAGGGGAGGGTTTATTACAAAAAAACAATATGCAAAAAATAACAACACTTTTACTTACAGCCTGCACTTCGGTAATAATGGCACAAAGTAACCAGGTATTAAATTCGATCAATTATCACAAAAGTAAAGAGTGGGATAAAGCGAAAACAGCAACTGATCTTGCAACTGCTCACGAAAGCACCAAGGGTTCGGCAAAAACCTGGTTATGGAACGGTAAAGTATACATGGGAATTTATCAGGATACCTCTGCTAAAATGAGAGCGTTGGATAGTGAAGCAGAGGAAAAAGCATTGCAGGCATTTATAACCTGTTTGCAGCTGGATGCAAAAGACAATATTTATAAAGACGAAGCCAAAGGATTAATTGTTCAGGCTGCGGCTGCCAACAATAATAAGGCGCACTGGTATGAGAGAAACAAACAATATGATAAAGCCATTAAATGCTACGACCTTATTGAAGCAGCTTTACCTTACGATTTTGATCAGGCCATGAAACGTAATAACATGACCAAAGAGAAATTGTTGTTCAATAAATTCGATATGTTCAAATATGCCGCGAATAAGGAAAAAACTTTGGAGTATGGTGATAAATTGATCGGGATAAATTATAAGGACCCGAGTATTTATACCGTAATGGCCAAATTATACTTGTTTGATAAGGATACAACCAAATCACTTACTTACATTGAAAAAGGGAAAGCAATGTTCGAAGATAACATGGATCTTACCAATTTAGAGATCAATATTTATCTTGCCCGCAAGAAAACGGATGTTTTAAAAGAAAAGATCAAAACAGCGATCGATCTGGCACCGGATAATGAAGTACTGCATTTAATAATGGGCAATATCTGTAAAGAAACCAAAGACCTTGATGGAGCAGAAAAAGAATATCTGAAAGCAGTTGAATTGAGACCTGATTACGAACCGGCAAATTACAATCTTGGTGTGTTCTATTATTCGAAAGGAAAAGACTGGAACGATAAATTGGGAAATCTTCCGCCGAAAGATCCTAAGACAAAAGAATATGAAAAGAACAAGGATGACAACTTTAAGAAAGCTGTTGAATATCTTGAAAAATCATATTCAGCAACAAAGGATAAACAAACTAAACAAGTATTGCGCCAACTTTATTTGCGTTTAGGAGATACCGCAAAAGCAGACCTATATAAATAACATATGATCAAAAAAATTGTCACCATCGTTTTATGTGTTGGTTTAAGCAACACGATCTTCAGTCAGAAACAGAAAGTAAATGCGGCCTGGCGTGCTTTAACTGATTACCAGAGTACGGTAAAAGAGAAGCCCGATTTTTCGTATTTAACCAAGGCAAAAGAAGCTATTGATGTTGCCGCGGCAAATGATGAGACCAAGAACAATGCAAAAATGCATGTTTACAGAACTCAGATCTATTATGAGATATTCAAATACAATTTAAAGGCCGAAGAAGAAAAAGCAGGTGTAAGCTTAAAGGATAAGAATCAGAAACGCGAAATGGCTTACAGTTTGGTTTCTACCAAAGAGTTTGACGAAGCATCGAAATCGATGGAGTACATTCAAAAAAATGTAAAAGATCAAAGCACTTTGCAGGAAGTAACTGTAATTGGTTTATCGATGATCGATGACTTAAATAATTTAGCTGTGGGAAGATATAAGTCAAGAAAATACGACGAAGCTTCCAGCTTTTTTGAAAATGCTTATCATATGAACAGCATGATAAACGGTGGTAAAAAAGATACTGCTACTTTATTTAATGCAGCTTTATCGGCGCAAAAAGCTAAAAATTATGATAAGATGGTGAGCATTAATCAGAAAATGATCACAGAGAAACTGGC
>JANYIQ010000107.1 GCA_025362575.1 Bacteroidia bacterium | reverse complement strand
TTTATTGATTATTCCAAACAAATCTTAATTTACTCAAATTTACCAAATATGCCTTTAAATGCCTATAAATAGGGCATTTAAGATGGTTAGAGTAAATTTAGTTAATTTGGATGAATTAACTCAATTAGTCCCTCCGGGATTTTTTTAATAACTATTTAAAAGTCCGAAGGACTTAAATATGAATAACAAAAAGCTATTCATATTAAATCCCTCCGGGATTTTTTTAATAAACTATTTAAAAGTCCGAAGGACTTAAATATGAATAACAAAAAAAGGGAGAAATTTTAACAAGCCTGAAGGGCTTGAATACTCAATTTTCTATATCCTCGCTATCAACTCCTTCATGATCAAACTCATTTTTGGCTCCTGCATTTTTGCAATATGCTGCACTTCTTCATGACTAACGGTTACCACACTACCCTCAACTCCAAGGTCGGTTACAATGCTTATCCCAAAAACATTCATGCCGCCGTGGCGCGCCACAATTACTTCGGGCACAGTGCTCATACCCACGGCATCTGCGCCTGTTCGCCACAAATAACGATACTCGGCAGGTGTTTCAAAACATGGTCCTGTTAAACCGGCATAAACACCTGTACTCACTTTAATGTTGTTTTCTTTAGCCACCTCTAAAGCTAAGTTTATGTATTCGTTAGAGTAAGCCCCACTCATATCTAAAAACCTCGGACCAAGTTCGTTTATGTTCTTTCCTATTAAAGGATTTGTTGGAAACAAATTAATATGATCGGTAATGATCATGATCTCACCAACTTCAAACTTCGGATTCATGCCTCCACTGGCATTGCTTACACATAAAGTTTTTACACCCAATGCTTTCATTACCCTTACGGGGAAGGTGATCTGATGCATATCGTAGCCTTCGTAAAAATGGAAGCGTCCTTGCATGGCCATTACATTCTTTCCGCCTAAACTTCCGAATATTAATTTGCCGCTATGACCTTCAACAGTTGATACTGGGAAATTAGGAATGCTTTCGTAAGGCAGAACATACTCAACAATGATCTCTTTTACCAAACCCCCAAGTCCTGTACCTAAAATAATTCCAATCTCCGGAATAAAATTATTTGTTTTCTCACGAATACTTTTCGTGGTGAAATCTATTTGCTCTAACATATTTTAAAATTAGTTCGTTAAACTCCTGTTCACTATCCTTGAAGGTTACCTCAACCGGTAAAGCGTAAATGTTCATGCGTTGCGCCACCGGCCACAACTCATGATTCTTCAAACGCATCAGATCCTTTTCGGTGGTCACGATCAATTTATTTCCACCTTCAATGCTATGGTAATATTTTTGAATATTATCCAGATCCTGCACCGTGTAATCATAATGATCACCAAAAGGCAAATGACTTACACTTGCCGAAAATTCCTTTAGATACGTTAACATGGTCTCCGGATTTCCAATACCTGTAAATACGATCAGACGAAAACGAAACAGATCATTTAAGGTGCTTATTTTTTCGTTCACGTTAGAAATGCTATACAACTCACCATACTTAAGGTAACTGAAAAACACCTGCTGATGCGGCAATGGTTTTATATCTTTCAAAACATTACGGATATCGACCGCTGTTGTTTTTTCAGGTGTTTTACTAACGATGATCACATCGGCCCGTTTAATACCGCCAACACTTTCGCGCAAATGCCCAACCGGCATCAACTCATCATTAAAATACAGATGCGAATAATCGCTTACTACAATATTTAATCCGCATTTTATGGCGCGATGCTGAAAAGCATCATCCAGCAAAATAACTTTTGGTTCGGGAGTTTGTTCCAGTAATTTTTTTACACCCTTTACACGATTTCCTTCTACTGCAACATAAATATCGGGGTGTTTGTTCTTATACATTAATGGCTCATCACCTACTTCATGACTCGTACTTAAATTCGTTGCCAGTAAAAATCCTTTCGTTTTGCGTTTATAGCCGCGACTTAAAGTTGCCACCGGCATTTCGTTCTTCAATAAATTTATCAGGTAATCAACATGAGGGGTTTTACCTGTTCCTCCAACCGCCAAATTACCAACACAAATGGTGTGCGTATTAAAAGATGTGCGTTTTAAGAATCCGCCATCATATAACCAGTTTCTTATAAAAGTAAAAAAGCCGTAAAGCCACGCAAAGGGTAATAATGGTATTTTGGCCAGTGATTTCAGAATTTTAAATATGAGAATTATTTTTAAATAATTAACCCTATAAAAGTAAAAATTTAATTGTTAGATTTAACCATACATTTGAACTTATATGCGCTTTAAGCTTCTTTCATTAGTATTCATATTTTTTCTGTCCTGTGACCAAAAGAACAGCAATAATAACGATGCCGGCAAAGACGGATATTCTGTTTATTACCGTGAGATAAGTACAAAAAACTCGTGGGTGCAAACACCGAGCGGCATTGTGTTTGATAAAACAGAAGTTTTACTTCTTGATTCTTCTTTTTCAGGTTATCAGTTTGTTGATACTGCAAGAGCTTATAACATCAATCAAATTGCACAGGCCCGTCTGGAACAGCTTCGCAGTTGTCGAAACGCACTCTCAATAAGGAATGCAGGCTTTGTGAAACTTACAAAGAAACAACTGGCCAATAAAGAAAATTATCTAGTGATGTCGGGAGATCCAAGTTTTGTTTTTGTATACAAGATCTTAAAAGATTCTGCGGATCATAGTTTCAGTTGCGAATTATACGGCTCTCACAGTCGCGACAGTACCGATAGCCGCTACAGTTTTCATACAAAAGATGACGAAGTTTTTACTTTCAGAAAGTATAAATAACCCTTATCATTTCTTATATTTGTTTCATGCAGATAAAAAACATCATTGAAGAAATTGAAAGATTTGCTCCGCCCATTTATCAGGAAAGCTATGATAATTCAGGGCTTCTGGTTGGCGATAAGAATGCTGAGGCAAGCGGTGCCTTATTAAGTTTAGATTGTACTGAAGCAGTTGTTGACGAAGCCATAAAACTTAAATGCAATTTGATCATTGCGCATCATCCCATCATTTTCAGTGGACTTAAACGTTTGAACGGCACCAACTACGTTGAGAGAACAGTTATCAAAGCCATTCAAAATAATATTGCCATTTACGCTGCACATACTAATTTAGATAATGTTAAAGAAGGTGTTAACGCCAAAATAGCTGAAAAATTAGGGCTTTCAGGACTCAGGATACTTTCTCCCAAAAAACAGCTCTTAAAAAAACTGGTGACCTTTGTACCAAAAACTCATGCAGATGGTGTTAGAAACGCTCTATTTGCAGTTGGCGCAGGCGAAATTGGCAATTACGAGAATTGCAGTTTCAGTATTGAAGGATCAGGTACTTTTAAAGGCAATATGTCTGCAAAGCCTTTCATTGGCGAAAAGGGAAAGCTTAGTAAAGAAGAAGAGATTCGTGTTGAAGTGATCTTTGAAAGTTATAAAGAACGTGATGTTTTACAAAATCTCTTTGCCAATCACCCTTACGAAGAGGTTGCTCACGATATTTACCTTCTCGAAAATACTTATCAAAATGTGGGTAGTGGCATGATCGGAGAATTCGAGAAGCCAATGAACGAAACCGACTTCTTAAGTCATGTAAAAACAACTTTTGGG
Organism: Bacteroidia bacterium; assembly: GCA_025362575.1. Classification (GTDB taxonomy): domain Bacteria; phylum Bacteroidota; class Bacteroidia; order B-17B0; family Aurantibacillaceae; genus JAHEYG01. Next base: position 11,820 of record JANYIQ010000107.1, on the reverse strand, counting down.
CCAAAATTCGTTAAACATACCCCTTTGTTAAAAAAATCAATAAAAAAGGTGGCTTTTTGTGGGGGGAGCGGAAGTTTTTTGATTAAAAATGCAATCAGCTCAGGAGCAGACGCTTACATAAGTGCCGACATAAAATACCACGAGTTTTTTGACGCTGAGGGCAAAATTTTGATCGTTGACACCGGACATTTTGAAAATGAGCAGTTTACCCCCGAAATTTTTTATGAGCTTATTCATAAAAAATTCGCTACATTTGCAACCTATTTATCAAAAATTAATACCAATCCGGTAAACTATTTTTAAGTATGTGTGCAAAAATTAAAGAAAAAATCGACGCCTCCATTGAAGGGAAATTACGTTCGTTATACGAATTACAACTAATTGATTCTAAGATCGACAGTCTGCGCACGGTGCGTGGTGAGTTGCCTTTAGAGGTTAGTGACCTTGAGGATACTGTAGCAGGCTTAGAAACTCGCTTAAATAACGTTACTCTCGAAGTGGAAGAACACGAAAACCAGATCAACGAGAAGAAACAGAACATAAAAGATTTTACTGCTAATATTAAAAAATATGAAGCGCAGCAAAGTAAGGTTCGTAACAATCGTGAGTACGATGCTATTACTAAAGAAATTGAATTTCAGAATTTAGAGATCCAATTAGCTGAAAAACGCACTAAAGAAGCTAAAGCAGGTATTGCTGCCAAATCTGATCTTTTAGAGCGTTCTAAAACAGAATTCGAAGAGCGTAAAAAAGATCTTAAGGTTAAGAAAAGTGAACTTGATGAGATCATTAACGAGACTGAAAAAGAAGAGAAAGAATTAGTTAAGGAATCAGAAAAAGCAGCTGCAAAAATTGAAGAGCGTTTATATAATGCTTACAAACGTATTCGCGCTAACACTCGTAACGGTTTAGCAGTTGTTACTGTTGACCGTGATGCTTGTGGTGGTTGCTACAACAAGATCCCGCCTCAACGTCAGCTAGATATCAAGACCAATAAAAAGATCATTGTTTGCGAACATTGCGGTCGCGTTTTAGTTGACGGAACAATAATTCCTGATAACGAAAAATAATATTCCATTATTGACTATCCAAAGAGCCCCGATAAACCATCGGGGCTTTTTTTTGGAATTAACACTTTGCTCTTTTAAAGAAATAATGTAGGTTTGATTTATGGAATTCATTTCACCTCTCTTAAGTAATTACTGCGAAAAACATTCGGAACCAGAATCCGAATTATTAGCCGAACTTAACAGAGAAACTCATTTAAAGGTTTTGTCGCCTCGCATGTTAAGCGGACATCTTCAAGGGCGATTCCTCAGCTTCTTGTCCAAACTCGTTCGCCCCTCCCTTATCATTGAAATAGGCACTTATACGGGTTACTCGGCACTATGTTTAGCCGAAGGTTTATCCGCGAATGGAAAATTAATTACCATTGATTCTAACGAGGAAACAAATGCGCTTGCAAAAAAATATTTCGACCGATCGGAATTCAAAAACAAAATAGAGATCATTGCAGGTGATGCCGCAAAAGAGATAAATAATTTAAGCTCCGCAATCGATATTGTTTTTATTGATGCCGACAAACGAAATTATGCTCTTTATTTTGATCTTGTGATAAATAAAGTAAGGCCGGGTGGTTTAATAATTGCAGATAATGTATTATGGAGTGGAAAGGTTTTAGATGATGAGAATAAAATGGACAAAGACACGCAGGCCATTCACGATTTCAATAAAAAAATAAATGCCGATGCAAGAGTAAGTAATTTATTATTGCCTGTAAGAGATGGTTTGATGGTGATGATCAAAAACTAAGATAAAAGATCAAAGTATTAAGATTAAAGATCAAAGTATTAAGAGAAAAGCATTAAGATTAAAGATTGCATTATGATAATTGACTTAAGAAGTGATACCGTTACAAAACCAACGAAAGGCATGTTGGAAGCCATGATGAACGCCAAGGTTGGCGATGATGTTTTTGGCGAAGATGAGACTGTAATTGCCCTCGAGCAAAAATCAGCCGCTTTATTCGGTAAGGAAGCGGGGCTGTTTTGTCCGAGTGGCACCATGACCAACCAGATTGCCATTAAAGTACACACGCAACCCGGTGACGAAGTAATATGCGATGTGAATTCTCATATCTATAATTACGAAGGTGGAGGTATTTCATTTAATTCCGGTGTTCAAGCAAAATTATTGCAGGGCGACAGAGGCCGTATAAATGCAGAACAAATAGAGGCGGCGATCAACGGTGATTTCGACTGGTTAACAAAAACATCTTTGATCAGTTTAGAGAACACAGTGAATCGCGCCGGAGGTTCTTATTACACAATTGCTCAGATGCAGCCCATTGGTGAATTAGCAAAGCAAAAAAAAATAGGATTTCATTTAGATGGTGCCAGAATATTTAATGCCTTAACCGAAACAAAAGAAAGCACAAAACAAACCGGAGAATTATTCGACAGTATTTCCATTTGTTTGTCAAAAGGTTTGGGTGCACCAACAGGATCGGTATTATTGGGCACAAAAGAATTCATAAAAAAAGCAAGAAGAGTACGCAAAGTGTTTGGCGGCGGCATGCGCCAGGCGGGCTTTTTAGCCGCAGCCGGAATTTACGCACTTGATAATCATGTGACCAGATTAAAAGAAGATCACGATCGCGCTAAAAAGATCGAGAGCATTTTAAAACAATTGAGTTACATCGACAACATAATGCCGGTTGATTCCAATATTCTGATTTTCGACCTCAATAAAAATATAAATTCCGCCGACTTCGAAAAAAAATTATTAGATAATAAAATTAAAATGGCGGCTTTCGGCAAACAAACCGTAAGATTTGTAACACATCTTGATTTTACGGATGAAATGTTAGTACAACTGGAAAAGGTTTTGAAAGCGGTTTAAGAAGTAAAAATGCTACATTTTATAGCAATCACTTTTTAATTCCTGTATTAATTTTGTAAGATCATATTACGATTTTACAATGGCTAATACCTATTCACAAGTCAATTTACATTTTGTTTTTTCTCCAAAACACCGGAATGCTCTGATCCATCCAGACTGGGAGATTAATCTATATAAATATATTACCGGAATTGTTCAAAAGAATAATCACAAAATGTTATCCATTAATGGCATGCCTGATCATATCCATATTTTCATTGGGTTTCAAACCACTCAATCAATGGCAGACCTAATGCAGGATGTTAAGGCCGACTCTTCACAATGGATCAATCAAAACAACTTGACTAAAACTAAATTCGAATGGCAAAAAGGTTACGGGGTATTCTCCTATTCAAGATCTCAAGTACCCCAAGTAATAAACTATATTCAAAATCAAAAAACACATCACAAAAGCACCAATTTTTCAGATGAATACCGATCATTTCTGGAAAAATTTCAGGTAGAATATGATGAGAAATATATTTTCCACTTACCGCAATAAATGTTCCATGCCTACGGCATTTATTAACGTTGGTAATAATTTCTTAACTACCAATGTTAAATGCCTACGGCATTAATATGTAAAAAGGAATCTAATTCTCTTCGCGCAAAACAAATCGCGTAGCGCTGTAATATTGGTAAAAATAGAAACGGGAAAGCAGGAAATCGCGTAGCGATGCGACATCAAATCTTATAAACACAACTACTCTATTTAATGTAAAAAGAGGTCTAACTCTCTTCGCTTAAACAAATCGCGTAGCGATGTAATATTAGTAAAAACAGAAACGAAAAAGCAGGAAATCGCGTAGCGATGCAACATCAAACCTTATAAACACAACTACTCTATTTTATGTAAAAAGAGATCTAACTCTCTTCGCTTAAAACAAATCGCGTAGCGATGCAATACTGGTAAAAATAGAAACGAGAAAGTAGGAAATCGCATAGCGATGCAACATCAAACCTTATAAACACAACTACTCTAATATATGTAAAAAGGGGGCTAATTCTCTTCGCATAAAACAAATCGCGTAGCGATACAATACTGGTAAAAATAGAAACGGGAAAGCAGGAAATCGCGTAGCGATGTAACATCAAACCTTAAAATAGAACTACTCTATTATCAACTTCTTCGTGTTAGAAGCTATTCCCGAAGTGATCTTGAGATTATAATACCCTGGTGCAAAATTTTGAGTTACAATTGTAATATCCGGTTCGTTGAATTTCTGCTCATAAACTTTTTTACCGCTTACATCAAACAACTCAACTTTGTAACTGGCGCAAATTCCGGTACTGATATTTAATTTAGAACTTGTAGGATTTGGAAACATGATGAAAGAAATTTCTTTTTCTAATTCTTTAATTCCAATTGAATTTCTTTTAGTATACCAGATGGGTGAGGTAATTATGCGCTGGCCATCAGTTTGTACAATTTCTATGAAATAATATTGAGGGGTCAATAAGGTTAAACTATTATCAGTATACATAAATGTATTCGATGCTGTTACATAAGCAACAACGGTTGGATCAAAAGCAGAGCCAACCGCACCCGACCAGATCTTTATGGAATCAGCCAATTCACCATCTCCATCATTATGAATTATATTGATGGTTGGGTTTGGATTTCCTGAAGTCGTATCGCCCATCATGCTCGATCCGATCTTAAAATCGATCTTTGCATTCCAATCATCACTGCCGTAAAAATGCATGTGCTTCATGGCATAGAACAGATCGGGTTGTGTTAGCGCAGGAGCCATGATCACTAATCGTCCTGCATTTCCTCTTCCGAAATTTGTGTAATGATTATCATGATCGTAGGTCATTCCAACATGATAACCTCTTTTCAGCATTACTTTATAATACCCAACGTAATCGCTAAGCGCGTAGGTTGTGTAATTGGCATTGGCAACCAATGCATTTCCGTTTCTGAAAGGTGTACCAACAATTGCTGAGTCGGAAGCAGCGCTGTAAAAGCCGGCCACCGTATTAAAATCTGTATAATAAGGATGTGCAAGGGTTGCAAAAGCATTCGGATTATTCTTTACCAAATAAAATAAACTGTCGTACTTTGTTTTTGAGTTGTAGATATTATAGTTACCGGGTTCCCATCCGATCAACTGATTGAAACCAAAAATAACTACATGTCCGTTGCCGGTTGAACTCACGCCCCACTCCATCCCATACATTGCCAAAAAAGTTCCCGGTACATTTGCTGCAGCTGCTTGCGAAAGTCCTGATGCATAATTAGCAAGTTTCATTCCGGGGCTGCCACTTGAATAGTGGTTGTGCTCTGCAATTCCTAAAAAATCAAAATTGGTGGAGAGTTTTGCGTATGCATAAGCACCAGCAGGCTTTGAAACACCTGATGTTGCCGAATCTTTACTGCCATCGGAATAACCCGTGTGTGAGTGAAGATTACCATAATAATAATTTAAAGTTTGTGCTTTTGAGAAACTTAACCATAAAACCAAACCAAAAACCAAAAAGCCACGTACTGTCATACAATAAAGTTAGCCAATAAATTGCCATCTATTTTACTCAGGAGTTTATTTAACATAAAATTAATAACTTGTTATTAATTACCTGACTATCAGCAAAATTGACTTATTTTTTACTCGCTTTAAATGATAATTTTAGTATCTTTGCAAGAATGTGTTTAGTAAAAAAAATATTACCATTTATTGTTGCCATTGGCGTATTTTCCTCGTGCAGAAAAAGTTTTGAAACTGACTGGGATGTGGATCTTGCTTCACCGATCGCGCGCAGCAATTTGAACATTAAGAATTTTTTTAGTGATACACTTTTTCAAACAGATCAATACGGGATCCTGCATTTACAATTCTCAAAACCCATTGCCAGTTTTAAATTAGATACACTTGTAAAAATTCCGGATACAGTAATTGTTCAATCTTTTCCGCTTCCCGTTAATTTTTCGGTTACACCCAATCAGGTTTTGCCAGGCTTTCCGCAAACAACAGATATTGATTTTAAGATCAATAACAATGTAGAGTTAAGAAAAGCCATCATCAACAGCGGTTTAGTGAAAATGGTTTACACGAACACATTCACGCAGCCTCTTGTTTTTGACCTTGTGCTTCCTTCAGCTTTAAGATATGGATTCCCTTTTACGATCCATGAAATTGTTAGTCCCGGATCAGTCGCCACTGTGCGCTATTACGACGTTAGCGGATATGATATTAACATGACCGGTATCAGCGGAAATAAAACCAACACACTTAAACAAACTGTTACTATCTCCATAGCTTCGAATGCCTTACCCGATGTAACGCAAACAGGACAGCTTGTTCAGGCCAATATTTCATACACCAAATTAATTCCCTATTATGTAGAAGGTTATTTTGGTCAGCAGGCTATTGCCATTCCTTATGATTCGGTTGCTTTGAACATTAGCAACAGTTTACAGGCAAGTAATTTTAAAATAAATTCGGCTGCCATTAATTTTAAGATCGTGAACGAATTTGGAGTTGATGTAAATGCTCAGTTAAGTAAGATCAAATCCGTTAACACTTCCAGTAATACTTCGGTAACTTTGAATGCAAGCGGCTTAAGCAATCTAAACATTAATAAAGCAGGTAAAACAAACCAACTTTCAAACCCTGTCTTTCCAAGTGTACAAACGGTTTCGGTTAATACAAGTAATTCCAATTTAAAACCATTTTTAGAAAATTTGCCTGACTATTTAACTTACAGTGGTAACATACTAATAAATCCCTTGGGAAATGTTTCTGGCTCAAACGATTTTGCCTTTTTAAATACAGGCATTACCATTTATGCTGATGTTGACATGCCGCTGGAAATACAGGCTGATTATTTTAAACTCATAACAACTACGCCAATTGACCTATCCAATGTAAAACAACTCGACAATATTAACTACGGCAACATTATCATTCAGGCCACCAACGGTTTCCCCTTTGATGCCGTGTTACAAGGTTATTTATTGAATGACCAGAAGCAGGTAATTGATTCGCTCTTTATGGTTCCGGGGAATGTTTTGAACAGAGGTATCGTTAATTCAAATAACGAGGTGATCCAGGATGTTTATACTAAAATTTTAATTCCTTTTACCACTGAAAAATTACAAAATCTTAAACAATGTAAATCCGTAAAATTTGTTTCGAAATTTGTTTTACCTCCACAGCCTCCCGATATAAAAATCTACGACAGATATAACTTAAAGGTTATTCTGAGTGTTGATGTTAATTATAAAGCAAAGAAGAAATAGGCAATGTACACACGTCTAAGGTTCATATTTTTCATTTGCATATATGGCACTTTGGCAAATGCTCAGTACAATACCGAGTTCATCAATTATGAGAATACCGGCCGCAGCATTTCCGTTAATGCTGATTATGATGTTGGATCGAGCGGCATGCAAAGTGCAATGATGAATAAACTATTGTTTGGGGGCCACATCGACACTAAGATGAAAGATCAGGCGCTAAATAATATGAAGGGGTACAATCGCCTGGGCATAAATTTAAATTATGACATCTCTACTTTTTTCGGAAAAAATAAAAAATATTCATGGTTGGTTGGATTCAAGAATCAGGAAATTTTAAATGCCACTTACACCAAAGATTTTTACCAGTTAATGTTCTATGGTAATAAACCATTTTTAGACAAGACCGCCAATTTTTCAGGTACAAACATTAATGCACTTCGTTTTCAGGAAGTGAAAGTTGGAGTGATCATGCATAGAGTAGATACTTCTGCCAAAATTGGAGTATCCATTTCCTTCTTAAAAGGTGAACAATTATTTTACATTAAAGCCAATAAAAATTCTTCTCTATACACAAATGCCGACGGAACAGAACTTATTTTTCAGTCGAATTTTAACATGGCCTTAAGTGATACAGCAAGTAAGAAGAACGTGTTTTCATTTAACGGTTATGGCGCCAGTGCCGACATTTTTTTTGAAACCCCATACAAAAGCAAAGTTGGAAAAGGAAGTGTTTTAACGGTTAATGCCAATAACATTGGTTTTATTCACTGGCAAAACAACAGTGTTCAGTACAGCAGCGATTCAACCATTAAGTTCGACGGTTATCATATCAACAGCATTTTAGATATCAAAGACTCTACCCTGCAAAAATTAAATGCGGATAGCGCCATCCGCAAAGTGACCAATGCAAGGCATGAAGATTTTAATACCAACATTCCAACCAATCTGGTGATCATCAATAAAATTTATTTTGGAAAAAAGGTATTCTCTCTAAATACCGGCTTCCGCCAGATATTTCATTCTAACTACAAACCCTACTTTTTTGTGGAACCAGAATATAAAATATTTAACAAAGTTACTTTCAATTTACACGTCGGTTATGGCGGTTACACACGATTAAATTTTGGTATAGGAATTGTTTACAATACAAAGAATTGGTTCGTGAAATTAGGAAGCAACAGCATACAGGGTTATATTCTACCAAAAACAACATACGGACAAGGTGTTTATTTTAGCGTTGCCAAAAAATTCAAGTAGCATGAGAAATAGTTTAATAGCAATAATGATGTTATGGTTTGGCTTTACAAAAGCCCAGGCCCCTACAAAATTTTATACAACCTTCGGAGGTTATGGTCATGATATTGGTTATGGTGTTAAACAAACCTTAGACCGACATTATATTGTTACCGGCTCTACGAGCAGTTTCGGGATGGGAAATACCGATGTGTTGCTTGCCAAGATAGACAGCATGGGCTGGGTAAGATGGCAAAAAAGTTACGGCGGATTTAATAACGATATTGGCAAACAGGTAATTCAGTTAAGCGATTCCGGTTTTGTAATTGCAGGTTATACCAATTCATTTGGTGCTGGTGGGTATGATGTATACGTTGTAAGAACCGATAAGAACGGCGTTTTGATCTGGCAAAAAACATTTGGAGGTATGAACTGGGATTTTGCTAATGATATTATCTTAGCTCAAGATGGAAATATAATAGTATGCGGTAAAACCTACAGCACTGGCTATGGAAAAAGCGACGGGTACATCATAAAAGCTGATATGCTAAATGGTAGTTTGATCTGGCAAAAAACCTATGGCGGGATCGAAGATGATGAATTTTCTTCGGTGTTACTTACCTATAATAACAAATATGCTTTAGTGGGAACAACAAAAAGTACTGGAGACATTAAAGGAGATTGCTGGCTATTTAAAACCGGTTTGTTAGGTGATTCATTATTGTCAATAAAATATGGCGATTCAAAAAAGCAGTTGATAAACGATTTCGTTGAGGCTTCGAATGGAGATTTTGTTCTTGCAGGAGCAACAGAAAACACTAAAGTTGACACCACCTGGGGTTATCTATTGTCGGTTGATCAAAATGGTGTGTTTATTTATGATAATTACTTTACAAGGTCAGAAAAATTTAAAGATTACCAGTTCGCCACGCTTGCAAAAGGCAGCTACTTTAATAGTTATATGTACATATACAAAACCTTTGATGCTCCGGCAGGCTTTAAATTAGAACCCTTATACATGAAGTTTAATGGCATGTGGCCAAATAATTTAAACACTTATGGTTCACTAGCCGATGAGGAAATTTTTGATGTTTGTAAAACAAAGGATAATGGGTACATATCTGTAGGGTATTCTACAGGTTTCAATTCGCAATTAACCGATGTTTTTTTGGTGAAAACTGATAGCACGATCCTTGGATCACCAAGTATAGTAGGGGTCAAAGAAATTGAAGCAGAACCAAACAATAATTATAAAGTTTTCCCAACAGTTACTAAAAACTTCATTACCATTGAAATTCCGCAAGATAACAAACGTTGTTTGGTTTCTATAAAAAATAGCCTTGGTCAGTTAATTGAAGAAAAAATAATTACAAGTACAACCTTTATTGATCTTGAAAAATTTACCTCGGGCATTTATTTTATTACTATTGATAATTTAAGAACTTTCAAAGTGATAAAAACGGAATAATGCATAACCTTATTTTTTCTTAAGATCACCAAAAAAACTAAAAGAGCGGATGCTGTCTAAAGAGAAATATACTTCATTTTTTTCGAAAAATTCTCAGAACATCGTTATCCTCTTTACTTTCTTCTTCATTACTTTTTTTTACTCCCCAATACTCTTTCACCCTTCTAAATACATATTTAATGATAAAAGAGATGCCGTAAAAAATTATTACAGTTACGAGTGGCACGTTCAAAACGATACTTCGATGACAAATTTCACAGGGACCAATTATCCTTATGGCGAACTCCACGCTTACACCGACGGAACCCCTCTGCTAAGTGATCTTATAAGAGTCTTCTCCTTTCTCAAACCCTATTCGATCGCGATCTTCAATCTTACACTTCTTTTTTCATTCGTTTTTTGTGCGATCTTACTTTTTAGGATCTTCGAAGAGTTTAAGGTGCCAAAGTTACTTTCAGTAATTTCCTCCGTTGGAATAACCATATTATGTCCACAGGCCTTCAGACTATCGGCTCATTTTGCTCTATCCTACTCTTTTGCGATCCCGTTGATCATTTATCTTCTATTACTCTTTGAAAACAGGAATAGAAAAAAATTCTATACATTCTTGATCACTTTAAGTCTCATCTGTTTACTATTCATTCATCAGTATCTTGGCATGATCTGTTCATCATTAGTCGTAGTATATTGGGTCATTAGAATTTGCTTTAAACTTTCTCAGTTCAAAAACCTGTTTTTTCCTTTCGTTTTCCAGGCCTTCTTTCCGATCCTTCTTTATATATTTTACTTAAAAATAACCGACACTCATGATAATAGAACTTCCAATCCATATGGGTTCTTGTATTTTACCTCTAACATAGAAACAGTTTTTATTTCCACTCTTCCGCCTTTCAGGCATATTTTATCTTTGATCTATAAGATAAGTATCCAGAATTGGGAAGGTATTGCTTACGTCGGAATAACTACAACCATTGCACTTTTGTATTTGCCATTTCTTATGTTCCGGAAAAGGAATTCATTAAAACCCTTTCTGGACCAAAATATTAATGAAAAGACTTTGTTCTTCATGGGAATTTCTTCTTTTTTTCTGCTTCTTTTTTCAATGGGCTATCCTTTCAAATGGAATATGGAGTGGCTCCTCGATTATTTAGCAATTATAAAACAATTTAGAGCACCTGGAAGATTTGCATGGATCTTTTATTTTGTCGCTACAATTTTTTCAACAGTAATTATTTCAAGATACTTTTTCAAAAAACTTCCTTTACCTGCAAGATCGGTTATTTGTAGTTTAATTTTGTTACTATTTTTTGTAGAGGGCTTGCCTTATCACAATATGTTGTCAAAAAACTTAATTGTAAAAAACTGTTTTAACACCGCAAATGTTGATGACGAAGTAAAAACCATTATTTCTGTCGCAAACAAAACTAATGCTCAAGCAATAATTCCTTTACCAGCCTTTCATGTTGGCACCGACTATTATCATATTCCGGGTAGCGAAAAGATCCTTACGGCTGCTTTTACAATAAGCTTTCATACCAAGATCCCATTAATGGCTAATTTAACCCCTCGAACCTCCTTAACAGAAGCAGAAAGTCTGATCCAGATTTTAGGAAACGATCTATTGGAAAAAAATCTTGAAAAGATCGTTGACCCTGCTAAACCATTTCTCATACTTTACAGTAAAGAAAATTTAACCGAAGAAGAAAATTCTCTTCTTGCAAAAGGGCATTCAATATTAGAAAGTGAAAATTATATTTTAAAGGAGATTTCGGCTAAAGAGTTGTTCTTGAATGATGTCGCAAATAAAATTTCTTTTTATAAAGCGAATCATGAGCGTCTCATTCTAAAAAATACTTTTCTTCTTACAGATTCATCGTATTTTGAGTTTAAGAATTTCGATCTACTCGATAATAAAATGTTTAGTATAAAATCTATA
>JANYIQ010000068.1 GCA_025362575.1 Bacteroidia bacterium | reverse complement strand
AATTCAAATCCACACAACTCCAGGTCATCCCAAAAGGCTGAATAGGATTTATTGACCACTTCAGGGTTCTCAATAAAAATTTTAGGAAATTTAATTGCCAGTGGCGCTAAGCTCATGGCCATTCGGTGATCATTGTATGTTGAGAGTTGGGGGTTGGGAATTGAGCGTTGAGAGGCGGGCATTATAGTAATTGAGTTATCACTTGTTTCAATTTTTGCGCCAAATTTTTCGAGTTCGGTTTTTAGTGCGGAAATTCTATCGGTTTCTTTGTGTTTCAAAGTTTGAAGTCCGGTTAATTCAGCTTTTATTCCTAATCCCACGCAAGTGGCAGCCACTGTTTGCGCAATATCCGGACAATTCACAAAATCGTATTTAAATTCATTTATGTCTACTACTTTGTTAGAGAGTTTAATTCCTGTTGAAGTAAATTCTGTTTTTACACCTAACTTATCGTAGATAGCCGGTAAAACAGAATCAGCCTGCAAACTTTTTTGAGATAATGATTCGAGATGTATTTCAGAATTTTTCGTTAATGCAATGATGCTATACCAGTAAGAAGCTGCGGACCAGTCTGATTCAATGTTAAATGTTGAATATTCATTGTTGAATGTTGCTGATTCTAATTTAATTCTGTTATTACTGAAATTAATCCTTGATCCAAATTGATTCAAAAGTTCAACTGTCATTTTAATGTAAGGAACCGAAACAATCTCACCATTTAAAATTAATTCTAAACCATTTTCAAAGGTCGGAGCAATTAATAATAAAGCTGAAATAAACTGCGAGCTAATACTTCCATCGATCTCAATTTTACCGCCTTTTAATTTTTTTCCGGTAATTTTTAATGGCGGAAATCCTTCTTCTTCCATAAAAGATATATCTGCTCCAATGTCTTTTAATGCCCTTACCAGTTCGCCGATCGGCCGTTTTTTCATGCGTTCAGAGCCTGTTAAGATCCACTCCCCTGATTTCGCCGACAAGTATGCTGTTAAAAAACGCATGTCGGTTCCGGCATGATGAACATCTATAGTTGCAGAATTAGCATTCTCAATTTTCCCTAAAGCTTTTGCAAGCAATAGTGTATCATCAGAATCAGATAGATTAGTGAACTTAACTTTTGAACCGGAAACAGCTCTTATTATTAATAAACGATTACTAATGCTTTTAGATCCCGGCAAGGTAATAGAAGAATTAATAGGATATGCCGGCGGACTTATCTTGATCATTTTACAAAGGCATTATAAAATTCCAATGCTTTTTTTATTTGTGTTTCGGTTACAGGCACATCAATTTTGTTATTACCAATACCGTTAACCAAAGCAAACAGCAATTTATCTTTACTGCTCTTCTTATCATTGTATATTGTATTTACAATAGCCTGAAAAGCCTTTGCCGGCAAGGGGTTTGGATTAAACACGGACTTTAGTGTTCCGATGATCTGTTCAAATTCAAGTTTACTTATTAGTTTCTTGTCTCGTGCGATATAGGCTTCTGCTATCATACCCACAACAACTGCTTCGCCATGCAAAAGCTCGATCTCTGTTCCCATTAAAACACTTTCAACGGCATGACCGATAGTATGTCCGAAATTCAAAACTTTTCGCAAATTTTTTTCAAACGGATCCTTTTTTACGATTGCATTTTTAAGTTCAATGCTTTTATTGATAATTGAATCTCTGTCAGATTCTTTCAATTTAGAGGTATCAGCTAATTTATTCCAGAAAATTTTATCACTTATCAAAGCAATTTTATAAACCTCAGCCAATCCATTATATACGTGTCGCGATGGTAATGTTTTCAGGAAATCATAAAACACAAAAACAGCTTTTGGTTGTGTGATCGTGCCTACAGAATTCTTTATGCCTGCAAAATCAATACCGGTCTTTCCTCCCACTGCTGCATCTGCCATGGCCAGTAAGCTGGTTGGAACATTAATAAAATCGACACCGCGTTTATAAACCGAAGCAATAAATCCTCCAAGATCAGAAATAACACCACCGCCTAAGTTTATGATCAATGCTTTTTTATCAGCATTATAATCGATAAGCGTTTGCCAGATCTGAGAACAGAGAACTAACGATTTTGACATTTCTCCGCTTTCGATCTCAAAGATCTCAGCGTCTTTTAATTCCTTGCAATTACTTATCAGAACCGGCAAGCAATCTTTCATCGTATTCTCGTCACAGATAATATAATAATTACTATGATCTCCTTCTTTCAAAAAACGTTTCATATCCCTGAAAGAAGAATCACCTGTATAAATTTTATACCCTACCGAATTTATTGCTTTCATAACTTAGTTACTGAATCAAAATGCTGCTTAAAGTTTTTATTTGGTTAACAAGCTTACCTGATTCCATAAAGTTAAGGGTTTGTTGTGCATCCGACAAGGCTTCTTCAGGATTTTCGTGAACTTCGTAAATAACACCATCAGCTCCGGCCACTAAGGAGGCCAATGCAAGTTTTGAAACGTAATCCCTGATGCCTACCCCATGAGAAGGATCGGCGATGACCGGAAGATGGGATTTATCTTTCAAAACCTGTATGGCGTTTATGTCAAAAGTGTTGCGATAAATGTTTTCAAAGGTACGGATACCACGTTCACATAACATTAAGCGTTCATTACCTTTACAAAAAACGTATTCAGCCGAATACAATAACTCTTCAATAGTACCGCTAACACCCCTCTTTATTAATACCGCCTTGTCAGTTTCACCCAGCGCATCCAGTAAATTAAAGTTCTGTGAATTACGGGCGCCCACCTGAAACACATCCACATAATCATACATTTCCCTGATCTGAGACATTTCCATAACTTCAGTTATGATCTTTATTCCATGAGGCCTGCAACATGAATGCATCATTTTTAATCCGTCAATTCCCAAACCTCTGAAAGCATATGGCGAACTTCGGGGTTTATAAACACCTCCGCGCATAACCTTAATATTATTAGCAACAAGATGATCCACAATTTTACTGACCTGCTCTTCGCTTTCAATTGAACACGGTCCTGCCATAATAGCCGGTGAGCCATCTCCAATAAAGACATTGTCTCCCAAGTTAATTTGAGTGTTATTTATCTTCCATTTACTGCTTACCAGCTTATAATTATCTGAGACGCGATGAACATCCTTAACACCATTTAAACTTCCGATCTTCCTGATATCAATATCCTTTTTGCCAATGCAAACAAGATAATTTTCATACTGGGTTTTTACCTGTGTGGTAGTGTGGTTTTCATTTTTTAGGAACTCTCTGATTTTTTCAAGATCATTATTCCGAACCGATTGATGTAATTGAATTATCATAATTGAAATATATTTTTAGGAGTTGTAATACTTCGAATAAAATCAGAAACAACACCTTCAATTGTAGCTGATTCAGTTAATTGCGATATGAAAGCAGAACCAATAATGGCTCCGTTCACCAGTGAACAGGCCCTTCCGAAGTCCTTACTTCCTTTAATTCCAAAGCCCATGATGATCGGGTTATTAAGATTCATAGAATTGAGCTCTTTTACTTTCTGATCAAGTTCATTCTTAACTCCATTATCATTTCCTGTTGTTGCATTTGATGAAACGAGATATATAAACCCTCTGCTGTGTTGATCAATTAACCTTATCCTTTCAGGAGAAGTACTCGGGCTTATCATAAAAACCAGATGAATGTTGTATTTTTCAGCTAATGCTTTATGGTCAGAAAAATATTCGTCTAACGGGAGGTCGGGAAGAATTAATCCATCAATGCCTGTATTGTAACAGGTTTTATAAAAATTCTCTAGTCCAAATTGCAACACTGAATTCAGATAACCCATCATTAAAACAGGCATTTCCGTCAAGCTTCTGAGCATTTTCAACTCCCCAAATAATTTCTTCAGGCTTGTGCCGTTTTCCAAAGCAACTTCATTGCTATTCTGAATTACAGGACCATCAGCAATAGGATCAGAAAAAGGAATTCCAATTTCTATCATATCGACTCCGGCCCGGTCCAGTTCTTCAATAATAGGCAAAGTACTTTCCGGTTTCGGAAATCCCCCTGTTACAAAAACCGAAAGTATGTTTCGTTTTTTTGCCGCAAACAATTTATCAATCCTGTTTTCCATCTGCTTTTTCGTTTAAATAATTAATATATGTGTCCAGGTCTTTATCGCCTCGCCCTGATAAATTTATAACTACGACATCACTCTTTTCAAATTTTAATTTCTGAAGAGCTGCAACAGCGTGTGCACTTTCCAGTGCCGGTATTATTCCTTCAGTTCTTGATAAGTTAAAAGCTGCATCCAAGGCTTCTGCATCTGTAACATGCAAATACGTTGCCCTTCCTTTATCAAATAAATAAGCATGCAATGGCCCAATTCCCGGATAATCCAGGCCGGCCGATAAGCTATATGGTTCCGTGATCTGGCCATCCTCATTCTGCATCAGATAGGTTTTACTGCCATGAATTACTCCGGGTCGTCCTGCAACAAGGGTTGCAGCAGTGTGTCCCGAATCAATTCCTTTTCCTGAAGCCTCCACACCGATCAATTTTACTGTTTTATTTTCCGAAAAATGAAAGAAGGCTCCTGCAGCGTTACTGCCACCACCAACGCAAGC
Source organism: Bacteroidia bacterium (assembly GCA_025362575.1). Lineage (GTDB taxonomy): Bacteria > Bacteroidota > Bacteroidia > B-17B0 > Aurantibacillaceae > JAHEYG01. The sequence continues at coordinate 5,511 of JANYIQ010000068.1, read as the reverse complement.
TATTACATGGGTTGGCAATTCAGATCCCGTTTGATTCAATAACTGGTCCTTCATTTCTTTACTTATAACCGATTGAAATCTTGCTACCATGTCAGGATAAGGATGAGGGCCAACCACTGAACCAATTATATAATGTGTATCGCCTGCATTGTTTATCCAATCGCGAATTGCTTCATTGGTTGCATCTTTTAAGGTTTTACTTCCTGAATTTACGGGTCGAACTTTTGCGCCCAATAATTTCATCCGCGCTACGTTAGGTGCTTGCCTTTCTATATCGGCCTGTCCCATATAAACAATGCATTCTAAATTCATCAATGCACAGACTGTAGCTGTAGCAACCCCGTGCTGACCTGCACCTGTTTCGGCTATGATCCGTTTTTTACCTAATTGCTTTGCTAAAAGAATTTGTCCGATTGCATTATTTATTTTGTGTGCTCCGGTGTGGTTAAGATCTTCGCGTTTCAAATAAATTGTAGTTTTGAATTCGCTTGATAAATTTTTAGCCAGATACAAAGGCGTTGGGCGTCCAACGTAATGCCTTAAAAGAGACTCGAATTCTTTTTGGAAGCATTTATCTTCCATAATGTTCAGATAATTTTTCTGAAGTTCTTCTATGTTATTAAAAAGTATTTCGGGAATGTATGCTCCCCCGTATTCACCGTAATAACCCCTTTCATCTACCGAGAAATTCATTTGCTTTTTCATATTGTTTCAGTTCTTTTAAAAATTCATTTACTTTCATTTCATTCTTTAGTCCCGGCTCCGTTTCAAATTTTGAATTGATATCGAGGGCGTAAGGCTCTGGAATGTCCAGTTTTGCAAGTTCTTCAAGACTTTCAACACCCATCCCACCACTTAAAAAATACGGCACTGAGTGGTCATATCCTCTTAAAATGCGCCAATCAAATGTTTTACCGCTGCCTCCGTGACCGACTGCCGGGGTGTCAAATAAAAAATAATCCACATTATTGATGAATGGCTTCAGTTGAGAAAAATCAAAATTTTCGATTATTGAGAAGGCCTTGATTATTTTCACATGTTGTCTTAATTCGGAACAGTAAGCTTCACTTTCACTTCCGTGTAACTGAACAAGGTTCAGATCATAATGAGCCACCGTGTTTAAAACAGAATAAGCTGATTCATTTACAAATACACCAACTTTTTTTACGCTTTCCGGGATCATTCGCACCTCTTCAAAACTCAGAGAATTGCTTATGTATCTCGGAGATCCTTTATAAAAAATAAAGCCTGCATAATCGATATTCAATCCGGTAATACTTAATATATTATTCAAATATTTTAACCCGCACACTTTCACTTTCATGCTTCTTGTAATTTATTGTGTTTGTTCAGCAGACTGATAAATTCCTTACAGGCTTCTTCAGGTTTAGGATGTTCCATAAAATAGCTTCCTATCAAAAAACCATTGAATCCTTCTTCCTTCAACCTCAGCAAGGTTTCTACATTATCAATCCCGCTTTCAGATATTTTTACGATGTGTGAAGGGATCAGGTTGATCAGATCTGTTGATTGTGACATGTCTATTCTCATTGTTTTCAAATTGCGATTATTTATTCCAACTACATCCACCTTTTCGGGTATTTTGCCTAATTCTTCTCTGTCATGAAGTTCTAATAGAACTTCCAATCCGAGTTGGTGAGCCAGATCGGTAAATCTTAAGATCTGTTGCTCAGTCAATATTGCTGCAATCAAAAGAATTGCATCTGCTCCAATAGATCTACTTTCAATTATCTGATATTCATCAATAATAAAATCCTTACGCAGGATCGGGCAATAATTGAATTTTCTGGCTATAGTAAGATCTTCCGATGAGCCACCAAAAAAATATGAATCTGTTAGTACAGATAAAGCAGAGGCCCCAGCCTGCATATATCCTATTGAGGTTTTTTCAATAGAAATGTATTTATTGATCATCCCTTTTGATGGAGACTTCCGCTTTATCTCTGCAATTATTCCGTTCTTATCTTCGCGTAACAAATATTTTTTTAATGAAACAGCCGGGGAACTGAAATAAATACTCCGCTCGAGTAATTGAGTTGGGTAAAGCGATTTCCGGTCATTAACTTCAATTGCTTTATGTTTTACTATCTTTTCTAATGTGTTCATGATTGGAATATTAAGTTTTAAATGATTTGTGATTAGTTTTGAATGATGGCTTTAAAAAGAGAATTGGTTTTTCCGGACTCCAAAGCTTCGCGGCACTTTCCTATGGCACTTTCCAGGTCACAGCCATTGTAACACTGCATTGCAAGGGCAGAATTAATAATAACCACATCTTTTTGAGCCTTAGTGGATCTATTCTGTAAAACATTCAAAAACAATTTTGATGATTCTTCGATAGTAGAACCACCATAAATATCCATTTGTGAAATAGTTTCAAAGCCGAGATCATAAGGTTCAACTGTTTTCTCGGTTGAATTGGAAATATATCTGAAAGGTGAGGTTAAACTTACTTCATCGTAACCGTCTATTGAATTTACGATGACGTAATCACAGTTCTCTTGTTGCAAAATGTAATTATAAAGTCGAGCTACATCCAGGGAGTATACACCTAAGTATCTTTTAGTAACCTTTGCAGGATTAACTAATGGCCCGAGTAAATTGAAAAATGTCCTAACCCTTAAATCTTTTCTTTGTTTGGAAACCACTTTCAATGCAGGATGAAACAAAGGAGCGTGAAGAAAACACAAACTGTATTGATCTAATTGCCTGTTCAATTCATCAGAAGTACTCTTAAACTCATAACCGAGATATTTCAAAATATCAGATGAACCTGAAACCGAAGAGGAACCATAATTTCCGTGCTTCGCTACCGGAATCCCGGCAGATGCCAGCACGAAAGAAGAAAGTGTAGAAATATTAAAGGTGTTTTTATGATCCCCTCCGGTGCCGCAAAGATCAATACAAACTTTACTAAGAGAAATTGGCTGGCATAGGTCTAATAGAGCATTTCGAAACCCAATGAGTTCATTAACCGTTATTGGTCTTTTTATATAGAATGCCAGCACAGAGGCAATTTGTGTGGCGTTGAGATCTTCTCTGCAAATACTGTTCAAGAGCTGATATGCTTCTGATTCGGACAAGGTATATCCATGATACAATTTTTCAAATGATGTTTCCATTTGTAATGTTTTTAAAAATAAATTAATTGATTGATTGATTCGGCGAAAAAAAACAGATCAGGCCTGAAGCCAATTCCTCATAACTATCTCACCATACTCTGAAAGAATAGATTCTGGGTGAAATTGAACACCTTTTATGTCTAAAGTGATATGTGATAAAGCCATTATGTTTTGTTGTTCATCAACAGCAGTTACTCTCAAGTCTTTTGGCAATCCATTATTTTCAACTACCCATGAATGGTAACGGCCCGCCGTGAAATTATTTGGGCAATCTTTGAAAAGTGAATCCCTTTCAATTATTTGAACCGGTGTTGCAATTCCGTGATAAACGGTCTCGAGGTTTTTTAATTTGGCACCGAATGCCTCACCGATTGCCTGCAATCCCAGACACACTCCTAATATACTTTTTGATTCTGAGTATTTTCTTAGGAGTTCTGGCATTATGCCGGCATCCTTTGGTAAACCTGGTCCTGGTGACAATAAAATCTTATCATACTCCGCCACAGCAGCCAAAGAAATTTTATCATTTCTACGAACGTGGAAATCAACACCGCCTATTTTTTCAACCAGGTGAACCAGGTTATAGGTAAAGCTATCGTAGTTATCGAGAATCAGTAATTTTTTATGTTGAGATGTTGCCATATTAATTTTCTTCTAAAATTGGTTCTGCATTGGCAACGATCCTTTGATCTGCTTCTGCAATATTATTGAATTTTCCGGCTTCTTGTATCGCTCGCCGTAAAGCTGATATTTTATTGTTTACTTCATTCAATTCCTTTTCTTCATTTGAAGCAACCGTAATGCCAGCACCCGCCTGGTAGTAAAGGACATTGTTCTTACTTAAAAAAGTTCTGATCATTATTGCATGATTTAACTGGTTATCATGGCTGATGAATCCAACGCAACCACCATAAAATTCGCGAGCTAACGATTCGTAACTATCAATTAACTGCATTGCTTTAAATTTAGGTGCTCCTGAGAGTGTTCCTGCCGGAAATGTTCCGTATAACACTTCGAAAGGTTTATGAATTTCCTTTACTACACCTGTAACTTTACTTACCAAATGAATAACATGAGAATAAAACTGAATTTGCTTTAATACGTCAACTTTAACAGAAGTGCAGTATTTACTCAGATCGTTTCTTGCCAGATCTACAAGCATCATATGCTCTGCATTTTCCTTTGGATCATTTAACAACTCCTTAGCTTTTTCAATATCCGCTTTATCATTCCCTGTCCTTTTGTACGTTCCGGCAATTGGGTGAATTTCGGCCTCCTTACCTGCTATAACCAATTGCGCCTCTGGTGAGGAACCAAATAATTTAAAATCTCCCATATCAAAGTAAAATAAATAAGGAGATGGGTTAATGTTCTTTAGAGCCCGGTAAACATTGAAATCATCTCCACTGAAAGATCGTGAAAATCGTTTTGACAAAACCAGCTGAAACACATCTCCGAGTTTACAATTCTTCTTTGCTTTGGCTACCAATTTCCTGTAAGAATCATCATCCACAGAAGACATTTCCAATCCACTTGTTTTGAACTCAAATTCTCTAAAAGAACCGTATTGAATTTGTTCAGTTATCTTTTCTAATTGGTTCAGCGAGGCTTCATCTGTATAGTCATGACTGATAATATACAGGCTGTTGTTGGTATGATCGAATACAAGGATTACACGGTAAACACTATAGATCAATTCCGGTATATTCAATTTTTTTTCCGACATCAGTTTCAGATCCTCGGCATAATTTATTATATCATATCCGGTGTATCCAAATAAGCCGGCGTAACAAAAAGGCAAATTAAGTTTCGGAAATAAAAATTGTTCTTTGAAACTCATTAATTTGTCCAAAAGCAGCGTCAATTCGAGGCCAATCTTTTCTTCCTGTATGGTTGAATTGATCTTCGTTCTAAGTACATTATTGTCTAAAGAAATCGTTGCCATTGGATTCAGGCAGATGTAGGAATAATGTTGATTTCTGCTATTATAATCCGAACTCTCTAACAAAAGCGGATTTTGATACAAATCCCGCAATGAAAGATAAAGCCCGATCGGTGTTCTGGTATCTGCTAATATTGATCTTATATGTGTGTAAATTTTCATTTTCTTAAATTATAATAAATAAAAAACCCGCTATTCATAGAACAGCGGGCGGACAATAGAGTTGAATAGTAAATATATACTAGCTGTTCACAACACCCGTTGTAAAGCACCACCACATTTTATTTACATTAATATTTTTCATTTCCTTGTACAAATGTATGCACATTTTTTATAAATCCAAAAATATTATTGTCTGCCTCCAAAATTTTCGATAACTTCAATCACTAAATCGTTGATAATAGGGCGTGTTGTTGGAAAAAATTA
>JANYIQ010000065.1 GCA_025362575.1 Bacteroidia bacterium | reverse complement strand
ACAGTATCGCTACGCTTGCAGGCGGAGGTTGTACACCTGTTGGAACCTGCGCAAGCCCAAGTACAATTGCAATTCTGAGCTCAACAACTTCTGCGGGTGCGGGTTGGTATTACAGTCAGTGGATCAATGCTAATATTGATTTATCACTTTGGTTAGGAACTTGTATTACTGTTGAAGTTACTGCTATGGACTGTGCTTACGGTGGCCATGCCGGCTATGCTTATTTTGATGCGCAATGTGCCTCCACAATTATTAATGGAACAAAATCTTTAAGTCTTAATTATAATTACCACTTATATCCAAATCCAAATTCGGGAAACTTTACTATTGAAATTCCCGGAGAATTGAATAACGGCGAAATTGAAATACGAAATATTCTGGGACAAATTGTACATAAACAACCCATAAAACAAGGAAGCAATTCTATCAGAACCGAAAATTTAGCGAAAGGCATTTACAATTACTCTGTGATGCAGAGTAAAGAAGTGATGAGTAAGGGGAAATTAATAGTTGAATAAAATGGTGAAAAGAATTGCGATAAGTTTTTTATTATTGATAAACGTAATTTTATTACGAGGACAGGCTAGTTGTAACAACGAAGATTTTGAGCTTTCACTGGTGGGTCCGGTAACTAACTCCACATCAATCTTGGGTTGGACGGTAACCAGCGGGGGCAACACAGGATTAGGCAGCTCGTGTTCGCTAACTAGTTGTTGTGTTGGTCAACCAAATGCTGTAGATATTATTGGTAACGGATACACCGACCCGTTAATTGGGGCTCCCTACCTAGTATATTCTATTTTTGGATCCACCTCAAACATTGGTAATACCATTCCTTTAAACGCAGGTCTAAGTCAAATGCATGGTAACAATTTTATCAGAATTAATGATGCGATTGGTAATTTCGGCGCGCATAAATTATCCAAAATAATTAATGTAACACCAACAACTGCATTATTCAAACTAGCTTATATAAGTACATTTTCAAATGCCCATACATGTTGTGATGCAGGTGGACTTAAAATTAAATTAACCAATATTACAACTGGAAGTATTATTTCATGCCCAAATTTTTCTTTTACCGGATTAAGTACTAGTTGCTCCCCCACCTCCTCAATTACATACTATAATGCAGGAAGCAATATTGCGGCAACATCGGCTTCTTCCTCAATGTTCAACCCTTGGCAAATTAATAGTCTGGACCTTTCACCTTACATGGGTAATGCAATTCAAATTGATATTATTTCTTTTGATTGTACTGCCGGCGCACATGCTAGTTGTGCATACATTGATTGTCAGTGTGGACCGTTAGAAGTAATTTCTAATGGGATTCCATTTTTACCGGGAATGATTCCAACTTGTGGAGCACCTTTTTTACTTATTACAGGGCCGCCTGGGTTTAATTCTTACCAATGGTCTACCACAACAGGTAATCCAGTTCTAATCGGGTCTCCAACAATAACAGTTGGTTTAGCCGGTACCTATACCCTATCTCTTGGATCAACATGTTATACTACATTGGCAGTTTTTCAAGTTAGTATAACGCCGGCCGCCTTTGTATCCGGAACAACTAGTTCTTCAACCTTATGTTTGGGTAATTCAGCAACCTTAACCGCTAGCGGACTCCTCACTTACACTTGGAATACCGGTGCAACCACTGCTAATATTGTTGTTTCTCCCACTACTACAACTAATTATACCGTGAGCGGAGGAGATGGAAATGGTTGTTTAACAACGAATACGCTTACTCAAGTCGTTTCAGCCTGTACAGGGATTGATAACATAAATAAACCTAACGGTTTCAACCTATACCCCAATCCAAATAATGGAGAATTTACTTTGAAGGTAGAAACACAGTTAAAAAATTCTGAATTAATTATTGAAAATACATTAGGGCAAATTGTGTTCACGCTAACCGTTCAACAGGGCGAAAATAAAATTAAAACTAAAAACTTAGCGCAGGGAATTTACTACTATACTGTTTTGGAAAATAAACAAGCGGTTGGTAAAGGGAAGTTGAAAATTGAGTAACCTGTAATTTTTTTTCACGCAGATTTACGCAGATGCTCTCACAGATTTTCGCTGATGGTTTACTGAATTTATCCGCGATCACGACGCGTCGTGACTGCGTGAAACAAACAATGTGATTACTTCATGTACCCCATCTTCTTCCATGCCGCCATGCCCGCTTTCAAAAGAGCATCTAGTTCTTCAACGTCGATCTGTTCTTCCTTCTTAAAATGAAAACAGGTTTTGCCTTTCAGGTATTTACGCAAGTTTGGTGCAACTTCGAGTATTTTTTCATTCATATAACACGGAAAAAAATGGAATGTTATACTATCTGCACGGGGTGCAACAGAAATAAAGAACATTCCGGGAACTATTTTTTTGGTAGAGCCATAGGGCACCTGTTTATTACCAATGAGTTCACAAGAATTAACGCCGGATTTACTATACACCATTGGAGGAGTGCATTTATCCAAACTTTTTTTAAGTTTTGAGTAAATTGCTTTACGAGTTTCGTCGGTTATGGCCATAAGTCTTAATCTTTAAAATAAAGATAATTAATTTTTCATTTAATCCTGATCAAACTTTAACCAGGTCAGCTTCTTTATTTTAATTCGTATGCCACCGTATATCATGCGGCCGTAAATAGGACCCCAAACCATGCTGGCATCAAAATATTTATTAAATGGTAGATCAGAAGCTACAATGGCATTGCTTTGTTTATAGTTCAATAAATTCTCAACTCCAATGTAAAGATGAAGATCCACTTTTTTCACATTCGTTAAATAAGTTATCTGCCCTAACAAATTAAAGTAGCCAGGTGAATAACTTGCTCGTTGATATTCCAGCGGATTCGCAGAAGTTCCCGGCAAACGTTTAGCACCATTGTACTGGGTGGTAAAATCGAATTGCCATTGATTGTTCTTTGTTTCGTATGCCAGATTAATAAACGCCCGGTGCATAGATACCATGGCCTTTTGAAGCAACCCTTGTTTATAGTTCACTTTAGTATCTACATAACGATAAGCAGTTTTAATGAAGAAACGTTTTCTTGGCTCGCAGTTAAATTCAAACTGTGCAGTATTTGAGTAAGAAGGGCCTTTTAAATTATAAATATTCACCTGCTGAGCATCTTGGTCTATATCCACAACAACCTGACTGCTAAAATCGGTGCGGTAAGCATCAATGGTAATGTAAGCATCGCGATAATTGATCTTAAATTTCTGGGTAAAATTCAAACCATAGTTCCATCCTATTTCGGGTTTTAAACCGTAGGGCATGTTAAGATCCGAAGGTTCAACGATCCATTGCCGCGATGAAGCCATTAAATAAGCATTATCTGCAAATATGTTGGCTGTTCGTAAAGCGCGGCCGCCACTCAATCTTAGTATGCTGTTTTGGGTAAAGGCATAACGTAAATGCAGTCGAGGGGTAAAGAACAAACCGTAATAGTTATGATAGTCGCCTCTTAAACCGGCTACCATATTGAATTTATTTTTACGGTTAATGGCAAGCTCAGCAAAACCGCCACTCACCTGCTCTATACGTTTGTATTTGTATAAATTATAGCTTTCGTTAATATCATCGTTCATGAAACTAGCGCCAACTTTAAATGTATTATCTGTGGTTTTAATGATACCCTGATAAATGAAATTCGAATAAAAAGTTCTTTGCAAGCCCGTATATTTATTTTCACCATAAAAATTATTCTGATCATGATTTAAATACGACAACTGTAAACCCATACTTGTTCCGGGTTTGCTTCTGAATACTTTTCCGGTCTTACTGTACAATTCCCATTTCTCATTTTTGATCCCTATCTTATATAATCGTGTGGTATCGTTAACCGTAGAACTGCTTCCATGGTGTAAAAGATCGTGAAATTGTCCACCATCTCTTTCATCTTGCAAATAACTTCCACCAAAACGTGCTTCAAAACCATTCTTTGTTTCGAGTGTGTATTTTTTGGTGAGATTGTATTGTTTCCCAAGAGGGATATCAGCGAAACCATCTTTATTATGATCTTCTGCAAGCGGGTTTTGACTCACGTGTGCCAGCCACATGGTAGAAAATTGCTTGGTCACTTTCTGAACAAAATTCAAATTGTATTCTGTTCTTCCATTCTGATTCATGTAAGTGTTGAAATTCAATTTGTCGGCTGTTGCAGGATCCTGAAGTTCAGTATTGATCTGCCCGGTAAAACTTTCATAACCATTAATTACAGAACCCGCTCCTTTACTAAGCTGTATCGATTTTATCCAGGTACCCGGAATAAAAGTCAATCCATAATTGCTTGCCAGTCCGCGCAAATAAGGCATGTTCTCTTTGGTGATCTGCGCATATTGTCCTGATAGTCCAAGCATTTGAATT
>JANYIQ010000045.1 GCA_025362575.1 Bacteroidia bacterium | reverse complement strand
TAACTGATTATAACTTTGATGAGCAAATGGAAACCGCTTTAACGGAATCAAAACAACAGACATTAATGAACAAGCCCTTGTTATCCATAATTCTTCTTCTTTTAATAGTTATTCCATTTACTTTAATTAGATTTAAACGATGAGCAAGAAAGATAAAAAAGGCGGTTTTGTTTACTCAACGAATCCAAACTTTAAACCGGAAGTGGAAAGTGTTGAAGAAGAAAGTGTAACCCCAAATAAAGAACAGTTAAAAGTATATTTAGATCGTTTGGGTGGCGGTAAATTATTGTGCCGCATTAATGGCTTTACGGGCAAAACAGGTGATATAGAAATTCTCGGAAAATTACTGAAACAAAAATGCGGCGTTGGTGGCACGGTGAAAGACAGAGAGATCTTGATTCAGGGCGATCATCGTGAAAAGATAATTACACTTTTAATTAAAGAAGGTTATAAAGCAAAAAAAGCCGGAGGTTAAATTTTAAAACTAAAAAATCATATGAGATCCATTTTACTTTCCATTGCACTTATCATTATTTCATCCTCTTGTCAGAAAGAATATGTTTGTGTTTGTACGAATGTAAACACGGGCAGTAAATCGGATGGTGATAAGATCAAGACCAACGTTTTTACGAAAAAAGCAAACGAAGAAACCTGTAAGAATAATGCCAATCTTTCGGGAGGCACACTTAAAGATTGTCACCTTGAATAATTAAAAGGCTTACTATTTCCCTTTTAATTTCTCGTATTCCTTTTCTACCGAATCATACTTGGTAAACACGTAAGCGTTCAAAAAACTGAAGGTGATGCCTATGCCCCATCCCAACATTGGAAAAATTGGCCAGGGAAATCCACCGTTCTCTTCATCATCATGTTTATGGTCGGTTAAAAACCAGATGGCCCATAAAAAACTATTTACAATAATATACGTGGCTAAGTGTCTTTTAAAACCCACTCTCTTTTTAGCAAGTTTCCATAACATCTCGTCTTTTTCTGTTTCCATTCTATTTATTTTTTTGGTTTAAATATTCATTAATGTCTTTCACGTATTTTTCAAAAGCGTGTACTCCGGCTTTAGTAATTTTGCAAAGCGTTTGCGGATAATTGTCTTTAAAAGTTTTTTCCACCTCAATATAGCCCGCTTCTTTTAATTTCTGAATTTGCACACTCAGATTTCCGGCGGTAGAATTGGTTTGTTCTTTAAGATAGGTGAATTCAGCCTCCTTAACCGAAACCAATAACGAAACCACAGCGAGCCGAAGTTGAGAATGCAATATGGGATCAAGTTCCTTAAACATTTTCCTGAGATTTGAATTTTGAACGGAGCATGTGTCCGGGAATTACATAACTCAGCAATAAAGCTGCAGAGATGCACAAGAACTGATCAAGATCTCCAAGAAAAACAGATAGTGCCGCCAGCGCGAAAGAAAATAAGCTTCCAAAAATTAAAGGTTTAAAATTCAGGATGCCGCCTGTTACAAAAGTAGCAACACCATAAAGCAGCATTAAGAAAAAATAAGTTGCCTTTAAACCATGGGCATAACCAAACACCAATGTAAGAATCATGGCGAATAAAAATCCTCCCCATACATAAGCTATGTAAGTATCAACATAGGTTTTTACTTTTTTCTTTTTATCCTGTTTGGCACCATAGATCCAGGAAAAGATTCCTCCAAGTGGCGGAAGAATGGCCCAAACCAGACTACCCCATTCGAAATTGAATTTCACACTGAAATATTGAGTCATGGCGCAAACAATAATTAACCATCCCCAGAAAATAAGAAAGAAGCCATCGTCAGCTAATTTGTTTTTTGCTGAATGAATAATTCCATTTATTAATTTCAGACTGTCTTCGGGTTTAAAATTTTTTTCTGTTGTCATTTTTTTCGATGTTTCTAATTTTCTTATCTTAATGTGATACTATTACTTAATCCTGTTTCTCGTTGCATTTTTTTAAAAGATCTTCGCTCATTCTTTTTCCCCAGTTTGGATGTATCTCTGATGCAGGTTTAAACGTTTTGTAGCGCTCTACTGCTTTTTCCAAATGGGGTTTTGCTTTTGCTGCTCCACCTCCAAATGCTTCGGGTGTATAAAATGTACCCTGACCTTTATTCGCATATGCACGAGGATTGTTTGGATCGATCTCCATTGCCTTTTGAGAACAATCGTAAGCTTCTTTTCCATATTGCATGCCACGCGCCATTGGATTTACCATGATACGCGATGTGGCTGCCATTGCCTTTAATACAAATATTTCTGAATTGTTCTTACTTAAGGAATCTGCTTTTGCAATGCAGCGATCTGCTTTATCACACCAGGTATCAATTTCTTCTCCTTCTTTTTCAAAAGCGATCATAACATAACTCATACCCGCGTAATAATTCGGAAGCCAATCTTTTTTTTCTACCGTCGAAAGTTTTTCAAATGCTGCAGCGGTTCCAAAGTAATCTGTTTCCTTTTTTGCAGAATCCAAAAGAGTAATGTTCTTTTTCATCAACTCTTTATACTTTTTACTTTGGGATGGACTTACTAAACTTAAAAGTGTAAGTACAGCGATCATGATTTGCGTTTTGTTTTTCATATTTCGTTCAATAAATATGTCACAAATATAAATTAGTTTATATTATAAACCATAATTTTTTAACTCAATTTTTCATATTTAATTGATTTTCAGCTAATTAAAATTTAATGTTTTTCGTGAAGATCGGCTGTAAAACCTTGAAACAAAAAAAGAGAGCCAATATAATTGACTCTCTTTTGATAGGATCGGGATCCGAAAATTACTTCATTACAACTATTTTTTGTTTTACAAGCTGACCATTATTTTGCCCGATAACGAAATAAATTCCGCCGGAAAGGTCATTTATGCTGATCTGATAATTATTACTTTGATCAAGTGAAATTTTTCGTACAACTGCTCCTAACTCGTTCACTAAAGTTACACTCATTTCTATTCCAGATCTAATAATAAAAGTTCCATTATTTGGATTTGGGAAACTTGTCAATGCTTCAACCACATTTTGACTTTGGGTTGCAATACCTATACATGTAGAAACGTTTTGAGTAAATGTGGAAGTATTTTTACATCCATTGGCATTCGTTCCGGTTACAGTATAAGTTGTTGTCACGGTCGGCGAAATTGCTATTGCAGCCGTTGTTGCAGTAGTATTCCATGTATAAGTTGAAGCTCCGCTTGCCGTGATGGTTCCTGTTTGTCCAACACACAATACAACACTACTCGGTGAAACATTCACTGTAGGTAAAGGATTAACCGTTATACTTTGTACTGCTGTATTAACACATCCGTTGGCATCTGTTCCTGTAACCGTGTAAGTTGTAGTCGTAGTAGGATAAAAACTTGAACCATCAGTAACACCACCGGTCCAGGTATATGTTAAAGCTCCTGCACCACTTACAATCGTAGAATCACCTATACAAATTACCGATTTAGTTGCACTGGCCGTTACAACCGGCAATGGATTAACGGTGATAGAATATGTTGTTGAGTTTGTACAGCCATTCGCATCAGTTCCGCTCACGGTATACATTCCGCTTGATGCAGGAATAAATCCTGTATTATCAATTACGCCACCAGTCCATGTATAAGTAATAGCTCCCCCACCGGTTAGCATTGTTGAATCGCCCAAACAAACTACAGAATTTGTAGCACTTGCTGTTACAACCGGTAAAGGATCTATGGTAACTGTTACTGCAGTTCGTGTTGCAGAGTTGCAGCCTAAACTTGCCACATCCACATAAAAAGTAGTAGTGGTTGTTAAAGTTGGTGTAGTATAATTAGCACCTGCATTTATTACAGTTGTTGAACTTGGTGTTGCATACCACGTGAATACCGGAGAGCTTGCTCCCGAAGAAACAGTTAATGCACTTGATCCGCTCACACAAAATTGTTGTGTACCTGTAACACCACTAACGATGGGGCCGGAATAAGCTCCGCAAGAAACACCTGTTGTAACTCCGCCAGGTGCGATCCAGTTGGAAGCCGCTCCTGTTAAAGCAAAATTAGTAAGAGTACCGTTAAGTGAAGAACCGCTAACATCATTTACTGTTGTTACACCTGCATTATTTCCGCCTGCGGTACCCGCATTAAAATGATAGTTTACAATTAAACCGGCACCTGTTGTAGGAATTTCACAATTCATGTTGTTTTGAATTTCTCCTTGGCATAAAGCACGCTTCCATAACCTGAATTCATCCATGGCCATGTTGGCAAATTCTCCGCCGCCATTTGCACGAATTCCTATGCGCCATAAGGTTGGCATCATTGCAATACTTACAACACTGGTATAAACTTGTACACCATTTTTATATAAGGTCATGTTGTTTCCTTTTCTTACCCAAGCCAAATGGGTCCAGGTATTTAGTGTAACGCTTGTAACTGTTATCCACGAACCCATGTAATACTTAATGTTTCCAGAACCGTCTTTGGCCGTTTCAAAAAGATCGCCTGCAGTACTTGTAATTCTATCGAAACCGGCATCAGCACCCGTGTGCTGGATCCAATATTCCATTGTAAAATCATTAACATTCATTATTGTTGAAGTTGGAATGGCGACTTGATCATCCGTTCCATCAAACGATAAAGCAGCACCCGCCTGAGCATTAATATTACTGTTCAATAAGAGTAAAGTTGCCAGTACAGTACAAATTTTAGTAAAAGTTTTTTTCATAGTCAAAGTTTATTGGTTCAAAGTAAATTTAATGAAAAAAATCGTATTACCGTTCTAATTTGAATGAAAGCTGCTTCTATTTCTGCTATTTTCTTACACGCAAATCTAAACGCAAGTTTAGATTCAAAAATTCGACCTGATCTTAATTTAATGGGCCGATAGTACAGAAATTGCATTACACTCGGAATTAATTAGAAACATTGAAAAATTCCCAAACTAATTTAGCTTTTGCGCTGCCAATTATTCCGGTCATTTCTTCGAGTGTAGCTTCCTTTATATTTTTAACCGATTTTAATTCGGTCAGTAATTTTTGTGCCGTAATATCGCTTATGCCTTTTATTTCGCTGAGTTCTGTTTTAAAAGTTTCGCGACTTCTTTTATTACGATGATGCGTTATTCCAAAACGATGCGCTTCATCCCGTATTTGCTGGATCACTCGTAATGTTTCGCTTCGTTTATCTAAATACATCGGAATAGGATCTCCCGGAAAATAAATTTCTTCTAATCGTTTTGCAATTCCAATAATTGCAACCTTGCCCATCAATCCTAATTTTTCTAAACTATTTATGGCTGCACCTAATTGGCCTTTACCTCCATCTATAACAATTAACTGCGGCATTGGTAATTTTTCTTCCTTCACACGCAAATATCTTCGGTAAATAATTTCTTCCATGCTTGCAAAATCATCAGGGCCGGTAACCGTTTTAATATTAAAATGCCGGTATTCCTTTTTCGCGGGTTTTGCATCTATAAAAACAGGCATCGCTGCAACGGCATATTCTCCTTGTATGTTCGAGTTATCAAATCCCTCTATTCTCCTTGGCTCTTCTTTCATGCGCAGGTCCTTCATCATTTGCTGCATGATACGATCCACATGCCTTTCGGGATCTGTTAAAGCTATCTGTTTTTCTTTTTCGCGCTTATAGGCGGATGCATTTCTTAAACACAGATCCAGTAAATTCTTTTTATCTCCAATTTTTGGAACTACATATTTTACATCCGGAAAATTAAATTCCGGTTCAAATGGCAACAAAATTTCTTTGCTTTGAGAATTAAATCGTGTGCGGATCTCGTTCATTGCAAATACCAAAATATCTTCATCAGTTTCTTCCAGTTTCTTTTTAAGTTCAATGACCTGACTTTGAATGATCGTTCCATTCATAACCTTAAAATAGTTCACGTAAGCACTTTTTTCATCACTCAAAATAGCAAACACATCGGTATCCGTAATACTCGGATGAACTATTGTAGATTTACTTTGATAGCGCTCGAGCAGATCCAACTTTTTTTTAAGAACTTCTGCCTGTTCATATTCTAATTTTTCGGAGTGTTCTGAGATCTTTTGTTTGATCTCACGTATAGCAAAACCAATATTGCCTTTGATGATCTCGCGGATATGTTTTATGCCCGCATCGTAATCTTCCTGGGTTTGATAAGCTACACAAGGCGCTTTACATTTTCCGATCTGATATTCCAAACAAGGCCTGAATTTTTTATTGGCTATGTTTTCTTCACTCAGATCATAAGAACAGTTTCGTAAAGGGTAAAGTGCACGAATAAGATCCAAAAGAGCATGCATTATTTGCACTGAGGCATACGGACCAAAATACTCTGAGCCATCTTTAATTTGAGTTCTTGTATGAAACAAT
Source organism: Bacteroidia bacterium (assembly GCA_025362575.1). Taxonomy (GTDB): domain Bacteria; phylum Bacteroidota; class Bacteroidia; order B-17B0; family Aurantibacillaceae; genus JAHEYG01. Next base: position 9,559 of record JANYIQ010000045.1, on the reverse strand, counting down.
CTTGGGAAACGTTCTTTCTTAATTATGATCCAGGGATAGGTTTTATCGTCGCGCAAATTTACATTGTAGCGAGGTTTTAAATTTTTAATGAGATTGTTTTCCAGTAAAAGTGCGTCGAGTTCAGTATTAACTTTTATGGTTTTGATATCGGTAATTTTATTCACCATTATCCGCAATCTTCCGGTATCGTGTTCTTTTACAAAATAAGAAGTAACGCGCTTCTTTAAATTCTTTGCTTTGCCAACATAAAGCAATTGCTGGTCTTTATCGTAATACTGATAAACCCCCGGCGAATCAGGTAAGGTTTTTATAATGGCTTGTATATTTACCGGGAAATCGTTGAGCACTAAACAAAGTTAAGAAATTAAAAGAAGTATTTAAATTTGATTTTGGCAAAGCTAATCTTTGATGTTATTTTAAATTTATTGTTTTAAAATAAACAGATGGCCTGTTTTTTTGTTGCACTCCTATTAGGTAAACGCCAGCACTTAGGTTTTTTGTATTGAATTGTGTCTTGTGGTCCTTCTGTGTAAGAATTCTTTTCTCAATAACTCGCCCCGTTTCAGTTTCGATCAACTCAATTTCAGCATCCTCATCGCCGTTTACAAAACTGTAACTAACGTTTAGCTCACTATTGAAAGGGTTGGGGTAGGCAACAATATTATTTTTGACTTTTTCTAACTCTTCAATTCCACTTAAAGTCGAGCAGCCAGGCACTAAACAACCCATGCTATCAACCCTTAATAACCAGGTTTGTTGAATAGTACCAAACTGGCTAGTTCCTGTTGCATAACCCACAGCAGCGAAACCTTTATCTGGCATTTGCAAAACATCGTATAGATAATTATCAGCAATTGTATCTTTTACCGGTGTAGTTGCGATATAGGTACGCCACCATTTCAAATTACCAACACTGTCAGTTCGAAGAAGGAACCCATTAATATTAATAGCGGAAGACGAAAGGTATTTTTCGCCACTTACTATAAAATCACCATTATTTAACTCCCTAATTTTAGTAGCCGAAATATATTGTTCAGGCATTCCGTACCGCTTTCTCCACATGATATTACCATTTTCATCTAGTTTGGTTAATGTAATTCTGTCCCAAAAAAAACTGTTGCTTTTAGAACTGTCCGTATGGTTATGAACGAAAATATGCTTGCCAGATTTTAGTGTTGTTACGCAATTATAATAAGAACTGCCAGTATCTATATTCTTATTCCACATTTGATTTAAATTGCTATCCAATTTAATAATATAATTTTTTGTTATAAAGCCATTATAATCACCACCACTAAAAATGTAGCCTTTATTTCCAGTAGTATCTGCACTAGACAAACTTATTTTGGAGCAGCTAGGATAAAAGATTTTTGTTTGAAGTAAAACTGAATTTGTATCAACAATTCTGACAATAGGTTTATCAAAGCCGGAATGACTAGAGCCGCAAGTACTGTCAGTTGTCCCAAACAATAATAATTTATTCTTAGACTTTAAATGGGGTAATATTTTAAGGCCATAATTATAAAAAGTGGTATCTCCATATGATCCAGTAAATAAAGTGTCGCATTTTTGATTAAACACGTATAAACTTGATTGAAGTTGCAATCCAAAGTCATTTTCACTTGAAATATAAAATTTCCCGTTTCTAATTAGTAAGTCGTTCCCGCCGTCATAACTTAAACTATTTGGTTTAAATCTTTTTTGTAAAATTGGATTTCCATTTATGTCTATTTTTTGCAGCGAGCAACTATATTTATTTGGGCTTAAGTTTTCAAAAACCATTGTTGGTATGTAAAAGCTATCCAAGTATAATTTAAAAGATGAAGCCGTATTTAATTTATTAGCAACATTAATACGTTTACTGAATGTAGTTTGCCCAAAACAAAAACAAATGAAAAACAAATAAAAACAAAGGCAGAGTTTTATTTTAAACAATGAATGCACTATTAAATATACAAAAAATAACTAACGAAGACAAATTGCGCGAGGGATTGTAAGGGTTTAGCCCACGCTTGCGTGGCTGCAGAGAAGCGAGCCCTGAAAAGCCCGACCCGCCACTGGCGGGACACGCCCAAAACTAAAACTCGCAATTTTTCGGAGTCCTAGGAAAAGGGATCACATCACGAATGTTGGTCATACCGGTAACAAAGAGTACCAAACGCTCGAAACCTAAACCAAATCCTGCATGCTCGCAAGTGCCGAAACGGCGTGTATCTAAATACCATTGTAACTCTTCGGTTGGAATGTTCATCGCATTCATACGTGCCTCGAGTTTATCCAAACGCTCTTCACGTTGTGAACCTCCAACAATTTCACCAATACCCGGAAATAAAATATCCATGGCACGAACGGTTTTACCATCTTCGTTCTGGCGCATGTAAAAGGATTTTATTGCCGCAGGGTAATCGGTAATGATAACCGGTTTTTTAAAATGTTTCTCTACCAAATAACGCTCGTGCTCACTTTGCATGTCAACACCCCACTCATTAATTAAGTACTGAAATTTCTTTTTCTTGTTATGACTGCTTTCCTTTAAAATATCAATTGCCTGAGTATAAGTAATGCGTTCGAATTTATTGGTCACGCAAAACTGTAATTTTTCCAGTAAATTCAATTCACTGCGTTCGTTCTGCGGTTTTTGTTTTTCTTCATCCAGCAAACGCGTATTTAAAAACTCAATGTCCTCTTTGTTATGTTCCAATGCATAATTAATAACATAGTGAAGCAATTCTTCTGCAAGATCCATGTTGTCATTAAGATCGTAAAAAGCCATCTCGGGCTCTATCATCCAGAATTCCGCTAGGTGACGTGTAGTATTTGAATTCTCTGCACGAAAAGTTGGTCCGAAAGTATAAATATCTCCAAAGGCCATTGCCCCTAACTCGCCCTCTAACTGGCCACTCACGGTTAAGTTAGTGTGCTTGCCAAAAAAATCCTGCTTAAAATCAATTTCTCCTTTGTCGTTTTTCGGAATGTTATTAAGATCAAAATTAGTCACCGCAAAAGTTTCTCCTGCACCTTCAGCATCGCTCGCGGTAATGATCGGTGTGTGCAAATACACAAATCCTTTATCGTTAAAAAATTTATGAACGGCGTATGCTAACGAATGACGAATTCTGAAAACTGCGCCAAACGTATTGGTACGAAAACGCAAATGTGCGATCTCACGTAAAAATTCTAAGCTGTGTTTCTTTGGTTGAAGCGGGTATTTCTCTGCATCGCTATCGCCAATGATCTGAACTGAAGTTGCATTCAACTCAACGGTCTGCCCCTTACCCTGCGAGGCAATTAGTTTTCCGGTAGCACAAATTGCCGCACCGGTGGTGATGCGTTTTAAAATAGTTTCCTCAGTAGCATTGAAATCAACTACTACCTGCAAATTATTATTTGTTGAGCCGTCGTTTAAAGCAATGAATTGATTATTGCGGAATGTGCGAACCCATCCTTTAACAATAACTTCTTGTCCTTGCGGACTAAGACTTAAGATCTCTTTAATTTTTACTCTGGTCATATCAAATATATAAGATTACAAAGGTGCGAAATTTTAGGAAATATCTCTTTGAGGTACCGAAAATAAAAAAGGGGAACAAATTGCTCCCCTTTTTTTTGGCAAATCTCAGTATTAGTGAGGTTTTTTCTCGTCTTTTTTCTCTTCTTTCTTTTCAGCGTGTTCTTTTTTCTCATGCTCTTTTTTCTCTTCTTTCTTCTCAGCATGTTCTTTTTTCTCTTCTTTTTTTGTTTCCTTTTTAGGATCTTGAGCTTTAAGGCTTAATGCGCCTACTAATAATAAAGCTGCTACTGTTACAAATGTTTTTTTCATGATTAGGGTTTTTAGATTTTTTCAAATATAGCAGTGATTGGCGTATTTTCTCATATCCAGCAAAAAGTTTTTGTTAAAAGTGACAATTCTCATATCCTTTGGTGGTTTTTTACCCATAAATGCTCATTTTTCAGGTATTCGTGCTATATTTGCTGCCTTATTTATTGAGGATTAGAGATTTATGAAGAATATTAGGAACTTTTGTATCATAGCACATATTGACCACGGAAAAAGCACCCTTGCCGACCGCTTATTGGAATTTACCAAAACGATCAGCAGCAGAGAAATGGAAGCGCAAGTACTGGATGATATGGATCTTGAAAAAGAGCGTGGCATTACTATAAAAAGTCATGCCATTCAAATGGACTACGAATACAAAGGTGAAAAATTTGTTTTAAATTTAATTGATACTCCCGGCCACGTTGATTTTAGTTACGAAGTATCGCGTTCAATTGCTGCCTGCGAAGGCGCTTTATTGATCGTGGATGCTGCGCAAGGAATACAAGCACAGACCATTTCAAATTTATATTTAGCGTTGGAGCATGACCTGACCATCATTCCAATTTTAAATAAAATGGATCTGCCAAGTGCAGAACCGGAAATGGTAATGGATCAAATTGTTGATCTTATTGGTTGCGAAAGAGAAGAAATTATTCCTGCCAGCGGTAAAACAGGGTTAGGCATTGAAGCCATTTTATCTGCTATAATTGATCGTATCAAAGCTCCAATAGGTGATCCCAATGCACCTTTACAAGCATTGATCTTTGATAGTGTATTTAATTCTTTCAGAGGAATCATTGCCTATTTTAAAATTGTGAACGGTACCATCAAGAAAGGCGAAAAAGTAAAATTTGTAAATACCGGTGCATTCTATAATGCTGATGAAATTGGCGTACTTAGACTAAAGCAAGAGCCCCGCAATGAATTAAGCACGGGTGATGTAGGTTATATTATTTCAGGAATTAAAAGTGCAAAAGAAGTAAAAGTTGGAGATACGATCACGCATTTTGACCGTCCTTGCTCAGAAGGCATCCATGGTTTTGAAGAAGTAAAGCCGATGGTATTCGCCGGAATTTATCCGGTAGATACTGAAGATTTTGAAGAGCTGCGTTACAGCATGGAAAAACTGCAATTAAATGATGCCTCATTAACCTGGGAGCCGGAATCTTCTTTGGCATTAGGTTTTGGATTTCGTTGTGGCTTTTTAGGAATGCTTCACATGGAAATTGTGCAAGAGCGTTTGGAGCGTGAATTTAACATGACAGTGATCACAACGGTACCTAACGTATCTTACATTGCTTATCAAACCAACGGCGAAGCGGTAACCGTAAACAACCCAAGTGATCTGCCTGACCCAGCAAGAATTGAACGCATTGAAGAACCTTATATAAAAGCAAACATTATCACCAAATCAGAATTTATTGGTCCGGTAATGAGTTTGTGCATTGAAAAACGCGGACAAATTGTAACTCAAAATTATTTAACGGCAGACAGAGTAGAACTAATTTTTGAAATGCCATTAGGCGAAGTTGTATTTGATTTTTTCGATCGTTTGAAATCCATTTCAAAAGGCTACGCCTCTTTTGATTATCATCCTATTGGCATGCGCGATTCGGATCTGGTGAAGTTAGATATTCTTTTAAAGAGCGAACAGGTTGACGCTTTATCATGTTTAATTCACAGAAGTAACTCTTACTTGTTTGGCAAAAAGATCTGTGAAAAACTAAAAGAGCTTATTCCAAAACAACAATTTGAAATACCCATTCAGGCGGCCATTGGTGCAAAGATCATTGCGCGCGAAACCATCAGTGCAATGCGAAAAGATGTGACTGCAAAATGTTATGGTGGTGATATTTCCCGTAAACGTAAATTATTAGAGAAACAAAAAGAAGGTAAGAAACGCATGAAACAGGTTGGAAACGTTGAAATTCCTCAAAGTGCTTTCATGGCAGTTTTAAAACTGAATGATTAAGCAAAATAAATCCTTAATATTCACGTTATATACTAAATGAGGTTTTATAAAGTAATACTTATCGTCCTTGTTTGCTGTTCCTCAGCTTATGGCCAGCATAGTGATGGCATGAGCACCAATCTTCCCACTTTCTACAAAAGAACTTTGCATTTTGGTTTTAACATCATGATCAATAAAACCGATTTCAGGATCCATACGGTCAAAAATTCAAATTTCCCCGATACCGTTATAGATGCCATCAGATATCGTGTAAAAAGCGTTTACACAAAGGCCGATCCGGGTTTTGCATTGGGAATTGTTTGCGATGCGCGCTTACATGAATACATTCGTGTAAGGTTTACACCGAACATCAGTTTTGCATCACGCCGACTGGATTATACTTTACAGAACGACAAACACGATTCCACAAAAATTTTCACTAAAGCTGTGGAATCCACTTTCCTTATTTTTCCGATCGAAATAAAATTACAGTCGAAACGAATGGGTAATTTTAGTGCCTACGTTATCGGCGGTGGCGGTTATGCGCTCGATCTTGCATCTAACAAAAGAGCGGCAAGTGGCGGCAGTGGAGGAAATCAACTAGATGACGCTGTAAAGATCAAGCGAGATGATTATTTTTACAGCGCCGGCGCCGGTACAGATTTTTACCTTCAGTATTTTAAATTCGGACTCGAGCTCAAAGTTTTAATGGGAACAAAAAATTTAATGTATCAGCAAAATAATATTTTTTCAAAAGCAGTAGACAAGATCAACTCACGAATGGTTGTGTTCTCCCTTACTTTTGAAGGATAATTAAACTGAAGGATAAACACCTTCCATATTATGCAAAAAACACTACAACTCCAGGTTCCAGCCTCTGTGGCCTTTAACGAACAACTTCTGAAAGAAGAAGTGATCCAGCAATTTCAGCTCAAGGCTACTGACACTTTTCACATCAAACTCTTAAAACGCAGCATTGATGCCCGTAATCGCAACATAAAAGCAAATGTTACCTTAAAGGTCTTTATTAATGAACCCGAAGAACTTGATATTTTTGCTTTTGATTATAAAGATGTTTCCACCACTTCAATATCTTCCATAATTATTGGAGCCGGTCCTGCCGGATTATTTGCTGCTTTAAAATGTTTAGAATTGGGTGTTAAGCCCATTATTTTTGAGCGTGGTAAAGATGTGAAAAGCAGAAGAAGAGATCTTGCGACCATTAACAAAGATCATATTGTAAATCCTGAAAGTAATTATTGCTTCGGCGAAGGCGGTGCCGGAACATACAGTGATGGCAAGCTTTACACGCGATCCAGCAAAAGAGGCGATGTAGATAAAATATTAAGGACCTTAGTATTTCACGGAGCTTCTCCTGAAATATTGATCGACGCCCATCCGCATATCGGCACTAATAAACTACCTCAAATAATTACCGCCATTCGCGAAACCATTTTAAATAAAGGTGGTGAAATTCATTTTGAACACAAACTCATTGATCTGATAGTTGAGAATAATAACATTCAATATGTTATTATTGAAGATCTAAAGTCCGGAATTAAAAAAGAAATAGGATCTCAAAGTGTTGTATTAGCAACGGGACATAGCGCCAGAGACATTTATGAATTATTTGACACCAAAAAAATATTCATTGAAGCGAAACCTTTTGCGATGGGTGTTAGAGTTGAACATCCTCAATCCCTGATCGACAAGATACAATACCATTGCGGTTCAATGGAAGAGCTTAATGAGAAACGCGAATACCTTCCGGCTGCCAGTTATAGTTTAGTGCATCAGACTAATGGTTATGGAGTATATTCCTTTTGTATGTGTCCGGGTGGAATTATTGCACCATGTGCCACCGCACAGCAGGAAGTGGTTACCAATGGATGGTCACCTTCCAAAAGAAATAACCCTTATGCCAATAGCGGTATTGTTGTTGGATTGGGATTGAACGATTTTGAAGTATACAAAAAGCACGGAGCTTTAGCCGGATTACAACTGCAGAAAGAACTTGAAAAAAACGCCTGGATACATGGTGGGAAAACGCAAACCGCTCCTGCTCAGCGATTGCAGGATTTTGTAAACAATAAATTAAGTTCCGGCTTGCCCGATTGTTCTTATCAGCCGGGAACACATTCGGTGAACATGCCCGAAGTTTTAGGAAAACTAATTTCATCTTCTTTGCAACAAGGCTTTAAAGCATTCGGAAATAAAATACGCGGATACATAACCAATGAAGCCATTATTGTTGGCGTTGAATCACGAACATCAACTCCTGTTCGCATTCCGCGCGATAATCAAACTCTGCAACATACTCAATTGAAGAATTTGTTTCCATGCGGTGAGGGCGCAGGTTATGCCGGCGGAATCGTAAGTGCTGCAATGGATGGCGAACGTTGCGCAGAAGCTGCAACTCACACCATCACAAAATAAAAAACCCGGGCGATAAACATCCGGGTTCCTTTTCAAAAAGTTTGATCTACTTTATTTTATTTTCCCTCGGCAAACAGGTAACATGTCCTGTGTATATATGAATGTTTCCTTCGAGATCCTTTACTTTGATCTGATAAACATATACACCTTGCTCCGCAACACCTTTATCGCCTTTCACAGTTCCATCCCATCCTTTGTAGAAGTTATCACTTGTGAAAATAATTTCTCCCCAACGATCAAAAATATCCATACGATAACTTGTATCATCAATACCATATCCTTTTGGCTGGAAGATATCATTCTTATTGTTTCCATCAGGAGTAAATGCGTTAGGTATATACAAGCCGTAATCAGGAGTGATCTCGATATTGTGCATCACCGTATCGGTACAGCCTTTGTCAGTTATGGCAACCAGGTAAACCGGATATACTCCTACAAAATTAAAATCGTGATCAGGATTTACGGCAGTTGAGTTATTTGAACTCGAGCCATAATCTCCAAAATCCCAGAAATAACTATTAGCATTGATGGATTGGTTTGTGAAATGCACACCGGGTTCAAGTATTGTACTCGACCATGGATTTGCAACAAACTCAGCGATCGGATTTGGATACACTTCAATGTAATTATTTATGGTTGTATCTTTTACACAACCAAATGAATTGGTTATTAAAAGTGAAATGCTATACACTCCAACATTATTGTAGTATGCATTAACCGGACTTCCTGTTCCGTTATAATTATTATCTCCAAAGCTCCATGCATAAGTATCTGTATTTGAAGTTGAGTTTGCAGTAAACACAACTGACAGTGGCTGACAACCTTTTTGTACATTAGAAGTAAATGTTCCGGAAGGAAGTGGATTCACATTCACTGTAAAGACAGCTTGTGCCCCAGGCATTGTACAACCATCACTAATGTTTACAGTATATGTATTTGGATTGGTAATATAATTTGCAGTTACCAACACATTCGATGCTGTTGAACCATTGCTCCAATTGTAAGTATACGGCCCACCATTCCCAACATTTGTTGAAGAAATATTTGGCGTGAGTATCGCTGTCATTTTATCGCAACGTGTTACGCTAAATCCAGTCGCTGTTAATTGCGGTGTAACATTTACTGTAATTATTTTTGGTAAAGTAGGACAACCATTATTATCCACTACCGACACAGTGTATTGAGTGGTTAGTGTTGGAGTCACAACATGCGGTCCTGCACCAACAAGTGTTGAAGGATTCCAGGTGTAGTTGTATGGCTGTGTTCCTCCGCCGGCTGCTCCGTAGATCTGATATAATTGTCCGTAACAAATTGTTGTGTTCGGACTCACATTTAAGATCAGCTGATTCGGC
>JANYIQ010000023.1 GCA_025362575.1 Bacteroidia bacterium | reverse complement strand
GTCGTTATCCTTTATAGTTTTCTGAATTAATTTACACTCTTCGCTCTTTTGCTCCTTCTCAGGCCTCATTCTCACTGTTTTTGGCACGTTTATTGTAGTGATATCCAGTGAAGTATAGTTCTTTAAACGGGTCACATAAATGTTTATGCCCTCGTTTAAATAGACTTCAGTTGTTTTATCGATCTGGAGTAAAGTAACCTTCATAGAGATGAAACGTAAAATAAATAATTAGTAAATTTAGCATCTTTAAAATATTAATGAAACTTTTAGTATCCATAGCTTTTTTAATTTCATCTTTCATCAGCGTTTTCGATGTTACCGATGATGTTGTTACTGCCCTCAAGGCAGGAAAGTCTTCGGAACTGGTTAAATTCTTTGATGAAAAGGTATCCATTAAGTTAATTGATCAGGAAGATCTTTTGAGTAAATCTCAGGCCGAAGCCAACATCAAATACTTTTTCGAAAAACATCCTGTAAAGAATTATACCGTTTCTCAAACCAATGCAGTTACAAAAGACGTTCAGTTCATAAGCGGAACACTTGAAACCACAAACGGAAAATACCGAGTATCTGTTTTACTTCGCCGGAATTTAATTTCGCAATTCAGAATTGAGAACGAGAATGAGTAAGTATATCAAGCTCCATCAAAAACATTTCAATTTTAAAAAGTTTGTTCAGGCCGCATTAGCCGAAGATGTTGGCGATGGCGATCACACCGCATTATCTACCATTCCAAAAACTCATAAAGGCAAAATGCAATTGCTGGTGAAAGAGAACGGAATTATTGCCGGAGTTGAAGCTGCAAAAGAGATCTTTAAACTCATTGATAAGAATTTCAAAGTAAAACTTCTTTTAAACGACGGGCAGTCCGTTAAAAAAGGTGATGTGGTATTAACTGTGGAAGGCAATACTCAGAAACTGTTGACCGCCGAACGCCTTGTGCTTAATGTGATGCAGCGCATGAGCGGAATTGCCACCAAAACAAATTATTTGCAAAGCCTTTGTAAAGGAACAAAAACACGTGTTATTGATACCCGAAAAACCACTCCGGGATTTCGTTTCTTCGAAAAATGGGCTGTTGTGGTTGGAGGAGGCGCTAATCACCGTTACGGTTTGTTCGACATGATCCTAATAAAAGATAACCACGTTGATTTTGCAGGAGGAATTGTTGAGGCTATTGATGCAGCCAATTCATACTTAAAGAAGACAAAGAAGAAATTAGCAATTGAAGTAGAGACCAGAACACTTGAAGATGTGCAAAAAGTTTTGAAACGAGGCGGCGTTCAGCGCATCATGCTCGATAATTATACGGTAGAACAAACTGCAAAAGCCGTTAAACTCATCAATGGAAAATTTGAAGTGGAGTCTTCGGGCGGCATTACCGAGAAAACCATTGCTTCTTATGCAAAATGCGGTGTTGATTTTATTTCTGTAGGAGCTTTAACACATCACGTAAAAAGCCTCGATCTGAGTTTAAAGGCGATTAAGTAAATTTATTTGGGTGTGCCCTTCGGGCCGCGCTTTCCCTGCCTACCGGCAGGCAGGCGCTTCAATCTTTTGTTCGCACCTCACAAAAGGATTTTCGCTTCTCCCGATAGATATCGGGACGCTCACGCAACTTCTCCAAAAAATGTTCTATCCTTTTAAATCCTCCTGATCTGTGTCATCCGTGTTCTATTAAAAAATATCAAAAAGCCCTTAAACTTTTTCCCAAAATGAGTATATTTAATCTTTCAAAATATACTATGAGGTTATTACTGATTTTTCTTCTACTTCCTTTTTATTTTCTTTCTCAAACCGAATATATCGATTACCGTTCTGTTACCAACCCTCTTTACTGGAAAAACCGAAAACCTGTTGAAGGTTATTGGCAGCAAGACGTGCATTATAACATTAAAGCAGAAGTGAATGACAGCAGCGATATTGTTAGCGGCCACGAACAATTAACTTACTGGAACAATTCGCCCAACGATCTAAGCTTTGTGTATTTTCATTTATACAACAACGCGCAAAACAAAGATTCATATCTCGCAGATCTTTATGACAATAACGATTACCGATTGAAATTCGGAAAGTATCGCTCTAAAGATTTAGGCACTACTGTTGATAAAATAACCATGAACGGTGTTGAATTAAAAACAGAACTCGATAACACCGTTTTAAAAGTGTACCTCCCAAAGCCAATACCATCAGGCTCTTCAGTAACCTTCGATCTTGATTTTAAAACCTATTTCGATAAAGAAGCCATTCGTAACCGAATGAAAATGTTTAAAACCTTCGGCAATAAACATTACGATCTAGTACACTGGTATCCGCGTATCTCAGTATTCGATCGTAAATTTAACTGGGATACCGATCAGCACATGGATCATGAATTCTACGGTGACTTCGGTTCCTTTTATGTGGAAGTAACCTTTCCGAATAATTATGTTCTGGATGCAACAGGTGTAATGATAAACGAAAAAGAAATGTTGCCCGATACACTTCGTCAGAAATTGGATATCTCCAACTTCTTAAAGAAACCATGGAACTCTGCACCGAGCACTATCATTAAAAGAGACGGCACAAAAAAAACATGGAAGTTCAGCGCCATGAATGTGCACGATTTTGCATTAACAGCCGATCCTTTATACCGAATCAGCGAATCCAATTACGATGGGGTGCGCTGCATTGCCTTAGTGCAGGAGCCTCACGCGGCCGGGTGGTACAACGCTTCACAATACATGACCAAGATCTTAGATGTGAACTCTTATAATATTGGTCCGTATCATTATCCGAAAATGATCTGCGCCGATGCTGAAGGAGGAACTGAATTTCCGATGTTAACTTTAGATGGGGGCTTTGATCCGGGTTACCGTGATCTGTTCATTCACGAAATATCTCACAATTGGTTCTTTGGAATGGTAGGCACCAACGAAAATTATCGCGCTTTCATGGATGAAGGCTTCACACAATTTTATACGGCAGATACCTATCAGTTCATTGACGGCCCAATAAAAAAAGAACAAACACCTAAAAATTTCTACGAACGTAAATTTACAGGTCCACACCGTATTATTGATAATCAGATCTACGACAGTTACTATGCTTCTGTGGTTACACGCGGAGAAGAAATTTGTCTGAACACGCACAGCGATGATTTTAACGGTGCTACAAGACAGGGCGGAGGATACAGCAGCGTGTATTTTAAAACCGCTACCATGCTTAAGAATCTGGAGTATGTTTTGGGTCGTGCCTTTTTTGACAGGGCCATGCAGAGTTATTTCAAGCAGTGGAAATTCTGCCATCCTTATCCCGAAGATTTTCGTAATTCAATTATACAATTTACGGGTGTTGATCTGAATTGGTTCTTTGATGAGTGGCTCGAAACCCCTAAAAAGATCGATTACAAGATCGGACGTATAAAGCATAAGAAGAAAGGCATTTACGAGATCACTTTTAAAAGAAAAGGAAGCATGCAGATGCCGATCGATTTTGTGATCATCGATAAAAATGATTCAGCTATGCATTATTACATTCCGAATACCTGGTTCGAAAAACCAACACGTGCTACTACCTTGCCACGCTGGATCGGTTGGGGACCAAAACTGAAAACCACTTACACGGCAACGGTAAACATTGGCGACAATAAAATAAAAAATGTAGTGATCGATCCGAGTTACCGTTTGGCAGATGTGAACATGGTAAACAACTCAAAGCATAATCGCATTGATATAAAATTTGATTCTAAAATTTATTCGCCACCAAATTGGAAACAATATGACATGCGTTTGCGCCCGGCCTTGTGGTATAATGGCTACGACGGAACAAAAGTGGGTGTGCATTTGAACGGTAATTATTTGAATTCAAGAAACGTATTTGATGCTACCGTATGGTTAAGCACCGGATTGGGGCAAGGTCCGCTCGACAGCACAGTTCGCATAAACAAATTCAACCCGGTTTCATTTTTATTTAATTACAGAACCAATACAGATGCATTCATAAAAAAATCGGCATTTTATCTGCAGGCCCGTTCTATCGACGGTTTGGATGGCGGAACCATTGGTTTTGAAAAACGCAGCAATAACGATAAAACCAGAATGTATGCGCATTACAAAGGCATGTTGCGCGATCAACCGCAGGATATGGTATATCTCATCAATAGAAATGAATGGGGTTATCAGAAATTCAATAGTGCGGTTCATGTTGGTTTGGAACATACTTACAGATACAAAAGAGGAGTTGGAGTGATTAATTTCAATGTAAGAACATCGGCCTTTACTAAGGACTATGATTTCTCGGCCATTACTTTCCAAACCGTAAATAAAAACGATCTGGGAAAAATAAATATCAATACACGCTTATTTGCACAAGCCGGTTTCGGGAATAATGTTCCGTCGGAATCAGCTTTATATGTTGCGGGTGCTAATAACGAAGAATTGATGGATAACAAATACACACGATCTATGGGCTTTTTTCCGGCAGAGTGGGGTGGTTACGGAAGTACAACCAATCATTTTACTGCCGGTGGTGGTTTGAACATGAGAGGATACTCAGGATATTTGTTAGCTGAGAAAACAATAGATGGAACTTTGCGCTACAATTATAAAGGAACAAGCGGAGCGGCATTTAATACCGAGATCGAATTTGGAGAATTGTTCAGTGCTTTTAACCCTAAATTTTTAAAGAACAGCATTAAGGTGCAGCCTTATTTATTTGGCGACGCAGGTTTGATCAACACTAATTATGCTTTCGAAGATCTTAAAATGAGTGATGTTATGTTTGATGCAGGTATCGGAACAACAGTGAGTATATTGCGATGGGGACCACTATATGGGATTAAGCCATTAACCTTACGTTTTGATATGCCGTTCTTCATAAGTCGTTTACCGAACAGTGAAAAAGAATATTTGCAGGTGCGATGGATGATAGGAATTAATAAAGCATTTTAAGAATTGAAAAAATTTAAAGAGATACAACGATTCAATCAGTGGTGGTTATGGGTGATCATGTTCATTCCCGTGCTTATTTTGGGCATGGAAGCTATTGAAATTTTGAGAACCAATGAAACCGATTTCTTTCAGAAGATCGTGATACTTTCATCTGTTTTCGGTTTAACTCTGGTGATCTTTTCGTGGATGCTTCTATTGAAACTCGAAACAGTTATTGATGAGAATTCAATTACTGCGAAATTCAAAGGCATTCCTTTTGCTAAACGTGTTATCCTGTTTTCAGAAATGGAAAAAACAGAAGTGATCAGCTACGAGCCATTGTTTGAATATGGTGGATGGGGGGTACGTTACAGTTTCCGTAAAAAAGGATGGTGTTACAATGTTAGCGGTGATAAAGGTTTATTGATCACTTACAAGAGTGGAAAAACTTTTATGATCGGCACGCAAAAGACAGAGGAATTGACAGAGTTTCTGATCGGTAAAAAATAGATCTTTAAGCGGCTGTCACAAGAACTTATATTGAATACTTATTAATATTCCAATCTTTTTGAATGTCAACCCTTAGGGAATGAAAGCATGAATTTATCCTTGAAAAATTCAGTGTGAATGACAATGAACGCGTTGGTCGAATAGTGTTCTATTTATTGCCGCATAACTTCAAATACGATCTTTTGCCATTTCACAATAAATTGTTCTATAAAAAAATGAGATAAGAAGAGGAATCGATCTGAAATGGCGTCTGCCAAAACTTAATGCAACAAAAAACCCCCGATGTTTCCATCGAGGGTTCTTAAAAAGGACATTCTTAATTAATTATTTTGCGATAACTAATTTACTTGTTGAGTTAAAGTTGTTTGAACCGCTTACGTTCACAAAGTAAACACCACTGGTTAAACTTAAAGTGTTTAACTGAAGAGTTTGTTCACCTGACTGAAGTTTATCAGTTGTTTGCATCATTACAACTCTTCCGCTGATATCAGTAACACTAACTTTATAAGAAGTACCATCGGTATTGTTATTGAACCAGATGTTAGAATTCTCATTAGCAGGGTTTGGATATAATTTTATGCTTGAGTTAGCAGTTGCAGTTTCTTTATCCAATTCATTGATGCCGATCGCATATGGTATAGCATATTTATCAGTTGACCAAATACCACGGCCATGTGTGGCTACATAAATAATACCATTGTTATAACACTCCCAGCTTGGCATGGTTTGCTGACGGATCTGGAATACCGGAACGTTTGGTAATTGATTTCCTACCGGACCAACTTCTTTTGTCCAAACCGGACTTGCAAGCGTTACGTCAGGTGTAGTATAAATGCCATACTCAGTTCCAACCAAAGCACGTCTGTTATCAGTCATTTCAAATAAACAAGTATAAGCAGGTATTTTAGGTAAGCCTGTACCATCTTTAGCAGTAAAGTTGGTAGCATCAGTGTTATTCATATTCAAAGTTCTAACATCACCATTGCTGGTATAAACTCTTGAAGCTGCATTAGAATATGAACCACAAGTGATCATGATACCACTGTTATTGTTCAATACAGAAATACCTGTTATAGGCTGGTTGAATTTACCCAACGGAGTAGTTCTATAGCCGTTAGCTTTTCTGTAAGTAGCTGCCGAGTCAATATCAGTTGAGAAGAAGCCATTGTAATCAGTTGAGTCATTTAAGTAATCAATGTGAGAAATTCTATATAAATAGTAACTGTTTGTACTTGCATCAATCGTTGAGAAATAAATGCTTTTTCCGTCGGGAGACCACTCTAAACGCTGAGCAGTACCAACCACAGGCGTTATAACGTCTGTAGCGGTAGCAACACCACCCGGACTATCCGATCTTGATTTTGCACCCGCGATCTTTGTCCAGTCTGGAGATTTAGAGAAGTTTAACGGACGCTTTACTGCGAACACCGCTCCTTTAACACCAACTGCTAAACGTGCAGATCTTTTCAAAGGAATTTTGATGTATGCAGGGCTTGAAGTTGTGGTAAGAGTTGTTGCTAACAAAATGCTGTCTTTAATAGTTTGACCGCTGATGTCGCCATTGTTAATGTAAATATAACTTCCGGCATCATATCTTAAATGCACAGTGGTTTTATGTGTAGAAGAGTCGCCTGGAGTGACTGCGAATCCAAAACGAACGCTGTCTTGTAAACTATTGTTCAAGAATACCACGCTATTGCTAGCTGTAGGGCTTGCTTCACCAGAAATGTTGTAAGATGAAATGGCGGTTCCTGTATAAACAGGTTGTATGGTATAGGTTTGATAATAGTTGCGAAGTGAGATAACTTTGATCACTGATGAATCATTAGGGGCAGAGTTGAATGTAAATTGAATGTTGTCAGATAAACTTGTATTCAAATTGATCGCCTGAGGAGTGGAAGTGTTTGTTGAGATAGCAGATGTAACCGCAGAGCCTGTGTAGGTAGCAAAGATGGTGAATTGCTGAGGCGGTGGCGCTAAAGACAAACATTTGTTACTTGTTGAGCTGATAATTAAAGTATCATATTTGGCAGTTGCATTAGAACGTGTTGTAGCTAATGTGAAAGTGGTTGCAGTAGTGTTCATGTTGGTGAACGTGTAAGTAACAAGTCTGGGCTGATTTAATTTTTTAACGCTTCTTTCGTATAAGAAGATCCAATCGTATTTTGCAGAAGCTTGCGGGCGAACATTTGGGACCGTGAATGTTTTTTGTGCGTTAACAATGTTCACAAAAGTTGCTTTCAAAGGAACATCATAAAAGATCTCAAAATCAACTGCAGGAATGTTCCCGTAATTTTCATATAAACGCATTGGAAGATTTGATTCAGCACCTGAAACGTATCCCTTAAACTGAGGGTCGGTAAACGCAGAAGGAGCAGAAATATTGATGTCGTTACTTCTAACTACTTTACCACCTGAATAGCTGATAAAAAATGCATTAGGAAGGATCTTAGAAAAATCTGATTGGTAAGTGTAAAGACCAAGACTGTAAGTCATTGATGTTTGAACAGTATTTAAATGACCCGGTAAATAAACAACACCATTACCGCTATTACCACCGGCAACTCCTGCAACAGGAACTGCGATGCTTGTAGTACTTGTGTTTCTTGGAGTTTTCATATAAGAAACGGAATTGAACTGAGAAATATTCAAGCCATAGCTATATGAAACAAAATTAACATAACTACCCACAAAGTTAAGGTAAGGTACAAGAGGGAAAGAGTAAGAAGTTGTAACAGATTTAAAAACACCATTATCAGTAGCCATGTACATTGTACTACCAATGGTTTTGATGTCATGTGTATAAGCTGCTAAAAGAAAATCCAGATCCCAGTTGCCTTGGCCGGGAGCAGACGGAGAAATCTGACTCCATCTGTAAAATTGTAAACCTGCAATATAAAGAACACCGGCATTGCTTGGGTCAACTGCAATAGTTTGTGCATAATCACCATAACCAATTGTTCCATTTCCAAACGGATCGCGTTGTGCCGTTCCAAGAGTAATAATTTTCCAGGTAGTACCTTTATCAATTGAAATGTAAAGCGCGTTCAATCCGCCTGTAGATTTTGTGATAGACAAATAAACCACGTTAGAGTTATTTGGAGCAGTAGCTAATTCAATACGGCCGCAATTGGTAAACGCATTTGATATCGCATCACTGTTAGCGGCACTAGGTGTAACATCAGTATAAGCGGTTAAACCGTTTAGGCTTTTATATACCTTAGAATTCGTTCCGTATTTATAACCAACACTAAAGAAAACAGCTCCGTCAGCAGTAACTTTAACATCCATTGCCGAAACCGGAATGTTGGTATCTGTAGCGATTGCGGTAAAAGTAGAACCGCCGTCATTAGAAACGAAAAATCCTTTTTCAGAGGCTACGTATATTCTCTGAGCATTTGTTTTATCAGTAGCTACTTCATTAATATTCCCAAAAGTGGAAGAATCCTTAACTAAAGACATCCCGGTTCCAACAAGTTTAAATAAACCTGAGCCAAGGAATCCTGAATAGCCATCTCCGCGTCCGCCAAAGCCAAAAGTCTCACCTGTTCCTAAGTAGATGGTCCCATCCGGTGCTTGTGCCATGCATCCTATCATAGGGGTTGGCGACTGGTCGTTTACAGGCATCCAAGTTGCTGCAGCATCGGTACTTTTAAATACCCCGCCGCTAACTCCAGCGCTATAAAGCGTTTTACCGCTTGCGTCTTGGTTATCAATAATGATAGAACGGGTACGGCCCGCGATATCGTTAGGTCCCATTTCAGACCATTTTAAACCTAATTGAGCGTAATAGTTTCCACTAAATGCTACTGCTGCTACTAAAAGAGCGCCTTTGATTTTACTTTTGAATAAACGTGACATCATATTATTTTAACTAAATAAATTTATTTTAGTAAACTTTAACAAATCATTAATTTCTCAAATATAAAAAGAAATTGAAATATATGAAACCTAAAATACCCCACATTTTAAAAGTGGTGGTAATTATTATACCGGCGGTATGTTTTTGACCCCAAACTGGTAATTCGGATTTTTGAAGATAAACACTAATTAGGTTGTTTTTATGGTAATTTAATGAAAATCAATACTTTGTAATTTGAGGGAATTTCAAAAGAAGGGGAATTTCCATGATTTGATGAAATGTGCTAAGGATTAGGTCGGTTTTAAAGCCTTTTTCACCACGTTTTTTGAAAATCAACCGATTTGCGTTATCAATACTTATTAACCTTTCCGGAGAGGTGATAAGGCCTTAATTAGATGCCCAATTCTTTGGCATGTCGCGACGATTTTGCCGGATTCCATGGATCATCGTATGATTTTTTGAAGAAAAATTCCTGGATATAAGCCGTTGTTCTTACGATTCTTAAATAAAAGCCAAAATAAAAAACCATGCAAGGCATATAAACTAAAAAATAAGATACCGATTCGTTTTTACGTTCTCTGAAAAGTGAGAACACCAGAAACTTCAAATAATTACTGCAGGTATATAACAGAATATTGAACGGTAAAATAAAACCAAGCATGGTTGAATAATTGATAAGCATGTCGAAAATATAGACCCACCATTTTAAATTCAAAATAATATTATAGGTTATGTTTTCAAACGAAGAAAGAAAATTCGAAAAATTAAATAAGTTGTTCGGATAAAAAACATCCTTATGTTTTCTTACCCTGAAACGGATAATGGATTTATCCCATCGTAAACGCTGACGTGTTAAACCTCTGTATGTATCGGGCACGCTGGTCTGGCAAATGGCATTAGGCTCAAAAATTATTTTGTAACCTAATTTACGTAACTTAACCGTGATGTCGCCATCTAATCCCGGACCAATATCCCAGCCATGCACTCTATCTAATGCCGTTCGGCTGAAAGCGCCGAAAGCCCCTGAAACCACACGGTACAAGCCAAGATAACTTGTTGTGATCCTTCCGATTGAAATGGTATCGGCATATTCAATGGCCTGTAATGCGGTGCACAACGAATCTTCATAATTACGCACAAAAATATTTCCTCCAACTGCACCAACATTCTCATCTAAATAAAAAGGAATGATAATATTTTCAATAGCATCATTATCATAAGAACAGTCAGCATCCAAATGCACAATTATTTTACCTGAAGAATATCTGAAACCTAAATTAGCAGCGGAAGCTTTTCCGCCCCTCACATCATTTCGCAAGAACAGGTCGATCATTCCGTTCTTTTGCAAACTTTTACAAATGCGTTCCGTTTCATCATCCGAACCGTCATCAATAACAATGAATTCAAAATTGCGATAGGTTTGTTCACGCATGGATCGCGCCAAATTGTAAATGTGCTCCCCTTCATTTTTTCCAGGAACAATAATTGAAATTAAAGGACGCTCAATGAATAACTTTGTACGCGCCGCATCGTATTTTGCCTTTGTAGATTTGGCATTGATCTTCCAGATAATTAATACGGTAAACTCGATCAGGAAAAAGCGGATGAATTCAAAAAAGACAAAGAACCAGAATACCCTGATCAGTTTTGAAGGCCCAACTGCAAAGAGATATGCAAAAAAATTATCGATGTAGCCGATCATATGTCTTCTACCATGGCCTTGGTAATTTCTTTCAGTCTGTCGTCGAATTTTTCGGTTAACACCAGAGGTTGTGTTCTGGATTTGATAGTTAATTCAAAACCTTCAAAATTATTATGGAACAATTCTTTTAATTTCTTGATCACATTCTGTGTCATGAACTGCGCATCCACCAATTTCTCATCGTTAATGCAAATGCAAAGCAAAGAAGGATTCTGATAAGAAATGAAATCGGCAGGAGAAATATTATCTCGAATGATCTGTGCCACATCCGATAACAATACTTTTTCTTTTACAATGCCCATTGTTTTTAAAACCTCAAAAATATTTTCGAGATACAGAACAGAATAATTACTTATTAAACTTGAATTCGCTTTCATCCTTTGCTGCTCATAATGCATCATGGTACAAAAGGTATTGAAGTTCACTGTACCGCTGATCTCTTCGCCAATCTCAAAACCGGAGGTAACAATGCCTGTAACAGGCGCCAGACGGCCTTTTTTGGTGAGCTTGTAAACGTTGATCTCTTTTGGAATTAAATACTGAACTTCGGTATCATGACTGCAATGTGTACATTTTGCTTTTACAATGTAATCCTGAAAAACGTTATTGCAATTCAAACACTGATTGATCACACTCGGTTTATCGTAATCAACACCAATATGACGAATACTTTTCGAACACTTCGGGCAGTTCAATGAACCATCCACTTTGTTTTTAAAATCAGAAATTGGGCCAATGTATCCGCAAGGAAAATGGTGAACCAGGTCTTCCTGTTTTAAGTTTGAAGATTGACACGAAGGACAAGTTTCACGAATAGATAGTCGCCCGGTTTTACAATTGTTGCATAAATAAATGCGGTCATAATAATCGGGCCAGATAAGATCTTCATTAAATGCCCACTCTAAAATATCAAGTACTTTCGATTCTTCATAAGCCTCAAAATTCACTGATAACAAGGGGTATGAATAGTTGAGGTAAGAAGCTGAATCAACGAAAGGCATCAACGAACGGCCTTCGCGGGTGTATAAGTAATTCAATGCTTTTTTAAATAATTGAATTTCGAAAGAGTTGGATGGTGTGTGGTCTAAATGTTTTACAAGATTCTGAAAATGGATGATCTCATTGATTTTTTCGGGGATCTGATCAAATGAAACAATGATCCCATCATGTAATTCGTTAACATAACTGTCTTTTGTTTCTTTGTGATTGATGAGATAAACCGGTTTCAAATACACGTTAATATCAAAACTGCTTCTTACTTTTTTTAAGATCAAACGTGCAAAGTCAGGATCGCGTGATTCTAAGATAATGGCATCAAAAAATTCAACATGGTCAATTTTCAAAGAACCATTATTTTCAATATAGCAAAGCGAATATTCACCGTAGGTAAGTACGTTGTCTTTAAACCCAATGCTTTTATTTAAGATCTTTGTCTCCATTGTTAAGCTTAATTGTATTTGAATTTCGTTATTTCAACACTCATTTTATGGAACGAACGCCACTTGTCAGCATCTTCAGCATTGATCGGATAAATGTCGGCAGCTATGGCGCGTGTTGTGGATTCATATTTTTTCTGAAATTCTTCAGGCATGTGATATGTTGCAATGAAGAAACGTTTTAAAACGCCCTGACTAACTGTTCCGTCGGGGAATGTAATGGTGAACACATCCCCTTCTTTAAAGTAGCGCAGATCTTCCTGTTCAAAGAAAGCCTTAACACTTGTAGGAAAGCGTTTGTGAATGGTCATGATCTCTTCAGATTTCAGCGCAGTTTCATATTGATGGGTGTTGATCTTTGTAACAATTCCATCTATTGGTGTACGAAAAAATTTACGTTCGCTTAAAATTTCTCCGCTAAAATTACTTAGGGTTGCACCTTTTAGAATTGAATAAGCAGCCTTACTATCTATCTTTCCGCCAACTTTATTTACGCTTACTTTTGCTTTGTTATTGAACGGATGCAGCGTTCCCAGTAAACTATTAAGCTCACGGTTTTCGGCAGCAAGTTTTTCGTTCTCTGTATTTAAACGCAGTATCTCATTTTGCGCATATTCTAAACGTGTTTTTGGTAGCACATCTAAAATAACCTCATTGGTCAAACGTTTTATTTCTTTCTGATAGCTTTTGATAAGGATGTTATCTTTTTCGATATCAATATTATTCAATGAAATTTTCTTTTTGAGGTTGTAAGATTCTTTATACCACCACATATCTTCACCACCGGAAGCATTTAAACTAAATGAGCCATCGGTACCAAAACTTGTTGTGGCACTGTGATTATTATCCAGATCGAAGGCATAAGCAAAAAGTGTGTCTCCTGCACAAACTTCATCTCCTTCTTTGGTCTTGTATTCTAAAAGCCTAACATCGTCAGTTAAACGAATGTGTGTTTCATCGATCAGAACCTGTCCTTGTGCATGCACAAAAAAGCCTTTGTTAATGAGGTAAAAAGATAAAAAGCAAAGCAAAGTGATAAGCAGAACCGAATAAATTAATTTATCCCAGTTTCGCTTTTTCACCTTTTTGGTGGGTTCGTTAACTACACGAATCAGCGACTTATTTCGTTGAAAATTTATGCTTTTCATATATTCGAAATAGGTTTTTTAAAGGCCATGTTAGATACCTGGATCTTCTTAATTGTTTTTGTGCTATGTCCGCTTAGGTATTTCATGTTTTTATTTATCCTTGCTGTTAATGCTTTTATTATCAAAATTCAACAGGTCATCCAGATCATGATACGCGATCTTATTTACCTTGAGTAATTTAAAATGCTGATCCATGGTCGATCGGTTGTCGAAATCTTTGGTTCGCAGAGCCAGCACAACTTTTTGGCCTCCCAGGCTTTGTTCTAGTTTTATTTTTTCGATAATGAATTCAGGTTTTATGTTTTCGTATGCCATCAGATATACATTATCGCACAAAGAAAAAATTTCTTTTAGAACTGATTCCGGGTAGTGAAGGGGAATGGAAACCGATAATTTTAATTTATTCTTTACAGTAAATTCATGAGCCTGTTTTAACAGTGCAATATATTTAGCAAAATAAGAATCTTTGTGTTCCTGAAAACCTTCCATGGTATGCGGTTCAATGTCGAAATGGATCTCTTTAATATAATTCAGATCGATGTTCTGTTTCAAAGAATCCAGGTAAGAAGAAATGTTTCCGTTCAAAAGCAATTTATTACTTCCGATCATCATTGCAATTTCATTGTAATAGTTCTTCGAAATGAATTCCTTTACTTTTTGCAAATGTGTTTTATCCGTATTATAGGAAACCAACAAATGGTTGAATTCATTGAGCTGACAGTAATCGCTTACCATTTTTACGTCATGATTTTTAAAGGCGTCGCTCCAAATATATACCGCCTTGAAGAGTTTTTCGAGCGGTTGGGCATATTGTGTTATGTTCACAGGTTTCACGAAATCGTTAATTACATGGTTAGGAAGTTTAGCATTGATCGACAAAAGCAATTTGTACAGATCTTGTTTCAGATCTAATAATTCAATGGTGGTCGACCAATAATCATCTAAAATATAGAGTGCAGTATTTGGGTTAAATTCAACGTCGGTCATTTGTTGTTTTACCTGTTCTGTTCGGATCAATTCTTCAAACACTTTTCTTTTTTCTAACAGATTAAAATATTGTTTCAACTTATAACGGTACTCATAAAAAATATTTATGAATATGTAATTGATGTCTTCAGTTTGCGGTGCAATGTTTTTTGCCATCAATAATTCACCCTGCAAGCGGTTCATTTCTTTTTTATTGGAGTAGTTGAAAGCCAAAGGCATTGAGAAGTTCATTCCAATTGACATATAACGCCTGTTAGGCTGACTTGCGTTATACAGATCGTAGAAATTATATCTTAAGGAGGCTTTAAGTGATAGATCGCGGAGAAAATAATTGCCTTGTTTTAAAGATTCTACTTCGTAGAAAGCAGAGGAATCTTCTGTTGAGATATTTGCAAGTTGAAATAATTTTGCAACATCAATATCCACCAAAGGCGGAATTTCTTTTATGGGGTTTTCACTTTTAGGTAAATTTGAAACCGCTTCGTTGTAACCGCGATATAGATTCATTTGTCCCGAAATATCGGTTTCGTGCTGCAGAAGTTTGATGTAACTGTCTCGGGTAAGCTGTTTGAGTGAATAAAGTTTTTCAGTTGTTATTTTTTGCTCCGTTACTAATTGCTGACGCTTTTCGAGAATTGAGATTTTATGTTTATTGAAAAAACTGATTATTTCCTGAGTGCTTTTTTGCTGGAACTTGGCTAAATTTTCCTCCAGTTTTTTTGCATTAATGGCCTTGTATTTACTTTGGGTTTGCCGGTATCTGATTCTGTTTTCGTATAAACCCTGATTAAAAAAATTCCAGTCTAAGCCCATCTGTGCTTTTTGCCTGAAGATCACAATTTCTTCCGGATCAACTATTGGGGCTTTGAAATTATATTGATATAAACCGGTTAACTGAAAACCAAGGTCTTTTTTATAGATCTGCTGTTGCTGTTTATTAATTTGAAGTTCTAAGGTTTTAATTTGCGAATAAGGATTAAAAAAGGAAATGGCAATGTTTGGTTTTGCCAGCGTATCGATATTAAAAAATTCGTTGAAACTTATTGTATCGTATTTGTTCCAAACTGCAGTAAGATCTTTAATATATTCGTCAATGGTCGCATCTAACGACGATTGGGTTTTACCAACCTTCATCAGCAAAAAGCAAAATAAGAATAACAGTATTTTTTTTGAGCTTTTAAACTTCATTATCGATCTGAATATCCCATTTTTTATGGGGAGGTAAATGTAGCAAAAAAAATCTGATTTTTTCCTTAAAAAACTCGTTAAATTTGGTATTTTTGCGGTTAAATTAAGTTTATTGTACGATTAACGAATTTGGCCAAAAATATGCCACTTTTGTAATAATTTAGGACGATTAAGGCCTCCGATTATTGTAGATTGTTGCATTTCTTTTTAAGTTTGCTAATTACTGTCGAAACTATGAAATCAGAATATTTTGCCCACTCCTCTGCCTTTGTTGACGAGGGATGTAAGATAGGTAAGGGAACAAAGATCTGGCACTTTTCGCATATCATGTCGAATTGTGTTTTAGGCGAAAACTGCAACATTGGTCAAAATGTAGTAGTATCACCAGGAGTGATTTTGGGAAAAAACGTAAAAGTTCAGAATAACGTTTCAATATACACCGGCGTAACTTGTGAAGATGATGTGTTTTTGGGCCCATCGATGGTATTCACTAACGTTACCAATCCAAGAAGTGCCGTTAACCGTAAGTCGGAGTACGCAAAAACACATGTGGGTAAAGGTGTATCGATCGGTGCTAATGCGACCATTGTATGTGGACATGATATTGGTGACTTTGCATTTATCGGCGCGGGTGCTGTAGTTACAAAAACAGTTCCGGCTTATGCCTTGTTAGTTGGAAATCCTGCAAAACAGATTGGCTGGATGAGTGAATTCGGGCATCGTTTGGAATTTGATAAGGACGGAATTGCCATTTGCAAAGAGAGCAGTCAAAAATATAAATTGGAAAATAATTCAGTAAAGAGAATTTCTTAATATGGCGAAAATAAAATTTGCAGTTATTGGTCAGGGGCACATCGGAAAACGTCACGCTGAAATGGTTCGAAGGAATCCGGATTGTGAATTGATTGCGGTTTGTGATGCATTGCCAAAGGAGAAACTGGGACTTGATGATCTGAAAGAAAAATTTTATCAGGATGTGGATGCCATGCTTAAGGCTCATCCTGAAGTAGAAGTGGTGAATGTATGCACTCCTAACGGTTTGCACGCTACTCATGCATTGCAGGCATTGGAGTCTGGAAAGAATGTTGTAGTTGAAAAACCGATGGCTTTGAGTAAAGCTGATTGTGAAAAAGTAATTTACTCGGCATTACATCAACACAAAACTGTTTTTTGTGTTATGCAGAATCGCTATTCTCCTCCAAGTGTCTGGTTAAAAGAAATAGTGGATACTAAAACGATCGGGGATATTTACATGGTGCAGTTGAATTGCTACTGGAATCGCGACGAACGTTATTACCTGCCTGCCGGCAAGGCAGGCAAGCCGGGTAATTGGAAAGGCACACAGGATCTCGATGGAGGAACTTTATTCACACAATTCAGTCACTGGATCGATATCATGTACTGGTTATTTGGAGATATTGGTAATATTCAGGCGAAGTTTGCGGATTTCAATCACCAGAAAACAACTGCTTTTGAAGATAGTGGTTTTGTAAGTTTCGATTTCATTAAAGGCGGAATGGGTTGTATCAATTATTCAACTGCCGTTTGGGATAAAAATTTAGAATCATCGTTAACCATTGTTGGAAGCAAAGGGAGCATTAAAGTTGGCGGACAATACATGGATCAGGTGGAAGTGTGTAACATTAAAGATTACACCATGCCAAAACTGCAAGAAACGAATCCTGCGAATGATTACGGTGCCTACAAAGGTTCAGCAAACAATCACGCCAACGTTATTGAAAATGTTGTAAATACTTTAACAGGAAAGAATAAAATTTCTACCAATGCATTGGAAGGATTAAAAGTGGTCGACATCATTGAGCGCATTTATGCATTAAGACCAGCAAACGTTATTAAATAAAAATTGTACTTAAAATCACAGATATGAACATTTACGAGAAGATAGTAAAAAAAGATGCCACCATTGCCGTTATCGGATTGGGTTATGTAGGTTTACCTATTGCTTTGGCTTTTGCGAAAAAAGTAAAAGTGATCGGTTTCGATATTAATGAGAAACGCGTTAACATGATGAAAAAAGGAATTGATCCGAGTCAGGAATTAACTAAAAAAGATTTCGCGGGCTCTGACATTTCCTTTACACATAAATTGGAAGACCTTAAAAAAGCTAACTTTTTTATCATCGCCGTTCCAACACCGATCGATGAACATAATTTACCTGATCTTAAACCTTTGATCGGCGCTTCAACTACGGTTGGTAAAGTTCTTAAAAAGGGAGATTACGTGGTTTATGAATCTACTGTTTATCCGGGTTGTACCGAAGAGGATTGTGTTCCTGTATTGGAGCAACACTCAGGTTTGAAGTTTGTAAAAGATTTTAAAGTAGGATATTCACCGGAGCGAATTAATCCGGGTGATAAAGAACATACGATCACTAAAATTTTGAAAATAGTTTCGGGTTGCGATAAAGAAAGTTTGGAAAATGTTTCCAAGGTTTACGAAATTATTGTGGAGCCCGGTACACACAAAGCATCAAGCATTAAAGTTGCCGAAGCTGCAAAGATCATTGAGAATACACAACGTGATGTGAATATTGCTCTAATGAATGAATTATCGATCATTTTCTCAAGAATAGGAATCAATACTTATGATGTATTGGAAGCTGCAGGCACAAAATGGAATTTCTTGAAATTCTCTCCAGGGTTGGTAGGCGGACATTGCATTGGCGTTGATCCATACTATTTAACTTATAAGGCCGAAGAAATGGGTTATCATGCCCGTGTTATCAATAGCGGACGTTATGTTAACGACAGCATGGGTTTTTATGTAGCTAAAACCTGCGTTAAGAAAATTATCGCTGCTCAAAAAAATATTAGCAAAAGTAAAGTGCTTGTGATGGGTGCTACCTTCAAAGAAGATGTGAGCGATATCCGCAACAGTAAAGTAGCTGATATTGTAAAAGAATTAAAATCGTTTGGTGTTAAAGTTGAGATCGTTGATCCGCATGCCGACAGTGAAGAATTGAAACACGAATACGGTTTTGGTTTAAATAAATTGGGTAAGGGATATGATGGCGTGATCATTGCCGTTAATCACAAGGAATATAAAACCCTGGATGAGAAATTTTTTAAATCAATTCTTTCCAACAAGGGAATTTTAGTTGACGTTAAGGGATTATATAAAGGAAAAATTAAAGGACTGACCTATTGGAGTTTGTAGGAATGTTAAATGTTGAATTTTAAATTTTAAATTATTTTTTTCATTCAACATTAGGCACTCAAAATTTAACATTATGAAAGTATTAATAACAGGAGGAGCAGGATTTATTGGATCGCACGTGGTGCGTTTGTTCGTTAACAAATATCCCAACTATACTATTTACAATCTTGATAAATTAACCTACGCCGGCAACCTTGCCAACTTAACAGATATCGAGAACAAACCGAATTACAAATTCATTAAAGGAGATATTGTTGATGCCGATTTCATCAATGAACTTTTTGCAGAACATCAGTTCAATGCTGTTGTGCATTTAGCGGCTGAAAGTCATGTTGACAGAAGTATCACCAATCCGCTGGAATTTGTATTCACTAATGTTATCGGAACGGTTAATCTTTTAAATGCATATAAATCGATATGGTCTGTCTCTTCTCCCTCTCCTTTGGAGAGGGCCGGGGTGAGGCCATTATTCTATCACGTTTCTACAGATGAAGTTTACGGGGCTTTAGGTGATACCGGAATGTTCACTGAAACGACATCCTACGATCCACACAGTCCTTATTCGGCCTCAAAAGCAAGTTCTGATCACTTTGTACGGGCTTATCATGATACTTATGGTTTGCCGGTTGTTATTTCCAATTGTTCCAATAATTACGGCCCGAATCATTTTCCTGAGAAATTAATTCCGCTTTGCATCAGCAACATCAAAAATAATAAGCCATTGCCGATCTATGGTAAAGGAGAAAATGTACGTGATTGGTTATATGTTGTGGATCATGCACGCGCCATTGATGTTATTTTTCATACTGCAAAATTAGGAAGCACTTATAATATCGGCGGTCATAATGAATGGACCAATATTGATGTGATTCGTTTGCTTTGTAAAATAATGGATAAGAAATTGGGTAGGGCAGAAGGTACCAACGAAAAACTCATCACTTTTGTGAAGGACCGTGCCGGACACGATCTGCGGTATGCCATTGATTCTACCAAACTGCAAAACGATCTGGGCTGGAAACCAAGTTTACAGTTTGAAGAAGGTTTGGATAAAACAGTCGATTGGTATTTAGCGAATGAAGAATGGTTAACTAATGTAACTTCGGGTGCTTATCAGAAATATTACGAATCACAATACGTAAAGCGATAAACTTTCATGGAAAAAAAGGTTTGTTTAGAATGTGGTGAAGGCATTAAAGGGCGTTCCGACAAAAAATTCTGCAGCGATCTCTGCCGAAATGCTTTTAATAATAAAATAAACAGCGACACCAATAATTACGTTCGAAACATTAATAATATTCTGCGTAAGAATCGTCGTATTCTGGAAGAGAACCTTAAAGGTGATACAACCACGCTTCCAAAGCAAAAGTTAGCGGACAAAGGATTTAATTTTAAATTTTATACTAATCATATCGTAACAAAGAACAATCACCAGTATGTGTATTGTTATGAATTTGGATATTTATTACTCGACAACGAAATGGTACTTATTGTGAAGAAAAAAGAAAGTGCTAAAACCTGAGTACATGAAAAAACTCACGGTTGTATTCTGGATATTCATCTATCAACTCAATGCTCAGGGCAATTACCTTGATTCGCTTCACAGGATCATTAACTCCAATCAGCACGATTCCATAAAATACAGCGCTTTTATTTATTTCGAAGAAAATTTTACCGCTAACAAACCCGATACATCTTTAGTTATTCTCAAGCAGATCATTAAGCGCATGGAGGAGAATCTGAAGAATAAAAAGTGCAAGCCGGCCGAACGCACTGCTTATTTGAGAATACTGGCCAATGCCTATAATAATTCGGGTTATATCTATCACGATTTCGGAAATGTAAATAAAGCCATGGATTTTTATTTTAAATGTCTTGATATTGATGAGAAACTGAAAGATCAGGCAGGACTTGCATCCGATTATAATAACATCGGTTACGTTTATTATTATCAGAATTTAAAGGATAAGGCCGTAGAGTATTATAAAAAGAGTCTTGGAATAGCAATTAAAACCGGCGATAAGCATCACATGGCTTTAAGTTATAACAACATTGGCGTTACGCTTAAAGAACAAAAGAAAGCGAAGGAAGCTTTGGATTATTTTGATAAAGCGTTGGTTCTGTATAAAGAGGAAAATGATAAAAGAGGAATAGGAGAAATATTATTGAATAAGGCCAATATTGAGGAGCTTAATGAGAAAAATTTTCAGTCAATAGCAAATATGTTGAAGGAAAGCATCAACCTTAGACGGGAAATAAAAAATTACAAAGGGATGACCGATGGTTATTTTGCCTTAGGAAACAACTTTTTTAAATTTAAAGATTACACTCTGGCTGCTATTTATGCCGACTCCTGTTATAAGCTGGCAAAGAAAACAGGTTTTACCGGCCCGAAAAAAAATGCAGCGTTGTTATTATACAAAATTGCAAAGGCAAATAAAAAGTATGAGGTCGCGCTTGATTATTATACACAGTTCACAACCTTAAAAGACAGCATGATGAACGATGAGACCAAGCGTACTACCATACAGAACGAGATGCGGCGCGAGTTTGAAGTAAAACAGATCGGCGACAGTTTAAAATTTGTGGAAGAAACAAAAGTACAGGAGATCGTGATCGCGAGCGAACGGAAACAAAAGAACGGTTCCTTTGTGCTTATTGGCTTAATGGGCTTTGCATTGGTGCTTGGCTTTTTCGGGTATAAAAAAATTAAATCAGCTAACACGATCATCTCTTCACAAAAAACAATTGTGGAAGAAAAGAATAAAGAGATCTTGGATTCTATTAATTATGCCAAACGTTTGCAAAGTGCAATTCTGGTAACTCCTGATGAGATCAAGTCACACTTCCCGAAAAGTTTTCTTCTCTATAAACCAAAAGACATCATAGCCGGCGACTTTTATTTTATGGAAACTGTTGAATCAGGAAGCAAATACCCGCTTATTTTTTTAGCTGCAGCTGACTCAACGGGGCATGGTGTTCCGGGAGCGATGGTGAGTGTGGTATGTGCTAACGCGATCACACGTTGTGTAAAGGAGTTTGGCTTGAGGGACCCAGGCGCGATCCTGGATAAGGCACGGGATCTCATCCTTGAGACTTTTTCAAAAAGCGATAAGGATGTTAAAGATGGAATGGATATCAGTTTCTGCAGTATGCAATATTCGGATGATAAAACAAATTGTAAGATAGTCTGGGCAGGAGCGAATAATCCACTTTGGTGTTTCCAAAATAATGATATTCTTATGATGGCGCCAGACAGGCAGCCGGTTGGTAAAAGTGATTATTCAAAGCCATTTACAAGCCATTCGCTTGAGTTAAAGAAGGGGGAGCGTTTGTATTTATTTACGGATGGTTATACGGATCAGTTTGGCGGACCGGAAGGAAAGAAAATGAAACACAAACATTTTAGAGAATTGTTAATGGAATTCAACACCAAATCAATGGATGAACAATTCGCCTTCCTCGACACTTCTTTTGAGAGTTGGAAAGGTAAACTGGAGCAGGTTGATGACGTTTGCGTAATTGGAATTGAAATTTAATTCAGACCCAACTCATGAAAATAAGCTAAATTTATTCTAAACCCAAGGCGCTATCCGAAGCGCATTTGCATTTTGGTCCGGGGCGAGGAACGATCATGGTTTCAAAAGGTTTTATTGAATGTGTTTCAGGATCATACTTTAAAGTAAGGGTTATATCTGACTTAACAGTAGTTCCGTTAAGAACTGCCGGATACCAATTATCCATGTTTTTAACAGCGTCTTCAACTTGTTTATTTAAGGTTTCATTGGCACCCATGATGAATGTTTTTTTAACGGTGCCATCAAAGTTTAACTGTATGCGCAATTTACAAACCAGTTCATCATTATGGCGTTTTTCCTTTTTGGATAATATTACGTTTTCTTTGAAGAAAATGTTTAAAGCTTCATCATCATCTGAATAGCAAGGTGGGCGACAGGCTTTGGCATCCTTAGCTTTTTTTGGTTTAGCGTAACCGGCTTTTTTTACAATTGGTGCCTTTGCTAAAACAACAGGCTCAGCTTCCTCTTCTTTTTTAGTTACCTCTTCTTTTTTAGCTACCTCTTCTTTCTTTTCTTCTTTTGGTGCTTTTTCCTTTTTAGGTTTTTCTTCTTTCGCTACTTTTTCTTTTTTAGGCTTCTCTTCTTTTTCTTCTTTAGCAACCTTTTCTTCCTTCTTAGGTTTTTCTTCTTTTACTTTTTCTTTCTTCTCTGCTTTAGCAGGCTCTTCTTTTTTGGCTACCGGTTTTGTTTCAGTCGGAGCTTCAGCTTTTCCTCCAATAAAAATATAAAAGCCCTGTGTTTTCTTTAATGCTTCAACGTCGCCACCCATAACGCACTGGCAGGTATTGTATAAACTCGGATTCTCTTTAAAATACTCAGGATAGGTTTTAATTAGATTTTCCCAACGTTCTTTATTAGCAGCTTCACGGTTGGCCTTATCACCCGCATCATTCTCGGTATATACAAGAACAATATCAGTAATGTTCAGTGCTTTTATGGAATCGCCACTCGATGTTTTAGGCATTCCCTCATTTCCGCGTTTCGATTTTAGGATAATGAAATTCTTTCCGTAGGCTTTATAAGCTTTAGCAAGCTCTTCGGATTCGAATGTCATTTCATCATAAAGCGGGTCTTGCGCCTTAATTGACAAGCTAATAATGCTTAAAAGAATAATAGTAATAATTCTCATTATGCTAATTTTTAAGTTTTTACTATACGATATTAAGAAAAATATTCCGAAAAACCTTAGGCTTTGCTAAAAAGACTATCTACAAACTCAGTACTGTTAAATACCTGCAGGTCTGTCATTTTTTCGCCCACGCCGATGTATTTTACGGGAATTTTGAATTCGTCGCTGATGCCAATTACTACGCCACCTTTGGCAGTACCATCTAATTTAGTTACTGCAAGAGCTGTAACATCGGTAGCTGCTGTAAATTGTTTGCATTGTTCAATGGCGTTCTGGCCGGTACTGCCATCTAAAACCAATAATACCTCATGCGGCGCATCAGGAATTACTTTTTTCATAACGTTCTTTATCTTGGTTAACTCATTCATTAAATTAACCTTGTTATGTAAACGCCCGGCAGTATCAATAATCACAACATCTGCATCTTTTGCTTTGGCACTGCTTAATGTATCAAAAGCAACACTGGCAGGATCGGCGCCCATGCCCTGAGAAACAATTGCAACACCAACACGCTCACTCCAGATCGTTAATTGATCAACGGCTGCTGCTCTGAATGTATCGGCCGCACCAAGCACAACAACTTTACCTGCTGTTTTAAATTGATGAGAAAGTTTTCCGATGGTAGTTGTTTTTCCAACACCATTCACACCAACTACCATAATAACGTAAGGTTTTTTGCCTTCAGGAGTTGTGAATTCGGTCGTTTGGTTGTTGTTATTATTTTCGGTAAGAAGTTTAGAAACTTCATCCTTTAAGATACCGTTAAGTTCATTGGTTGAAACATATTTGTCTTTTTCAACCCTGGCTTCAATGCGTTTAATGATCTTGATAGTAGTGTTTACGCCAACATCTCCTGTAATTAGAATTTCTTCAAGGTTATCCAGCACATCTGCATCAACGGTGTTTTTACCCGCGATGGCTTTGGCTAGTTTTCCAAAAAAACTTTCTTTGGTTTTAGCCAATCCCTGATCTAAACTTTCTTTATTCTCTTTTGTAAATAGTTTGCTGAAAAATCCCATTATAGATCGAACTCTAATTTTACGGTAATGCTTGCGGTTTTATATTTGGCTTTAGTATTGAATGAACCGCCCCATGAATAATCTTCATTGCTATTCTGTCCGGTTATCTGAAACACACCCATGCTTGCATTTTTTAAATTCCCAACATCACTCTTTGCGTTTTCAGCAATGGTTTGCGCACGCACAAAAGCATCATCGGTAGCTTGTTTCAGCA
This sequence comes from Bacteroidia bacterium, assembly GCA_025362575.1. GTDB lineage: Bacteria > Bacteroidota > Bacteroidia > B-17B0 > Aurantibacillaceae > JAHEYG01. The sequence continues at coordinate 2,760 of JANYIQ010000023.1, read as the reverse complement.
ATTCAATTTTAAGGTCTTTTAATTTTGTGAAATAGTAATCCGGTTCATTCGCTGAAAACTCTATCCCTTTTTCAATAAGGTCGCCAATTTCTCCGGCCATTTTTTCGACAACATCAAGATTTTTTGATTCAATGATCACCTGCTGAATTAAAGTAAACCCTTCAAATTCATTTCCAACAACATTTCCTTCGTTATTGTAAAGCGATTTGTAATCGCGGTTAATTCTTACAGTAGCGAAAGTTATCTCATTTTCAGTAATTCCTTTTTTGGTTAAGAAACCTTTTACCTGATTGATATCTTCTTTAATGAAGCGGTTTGCATCTGCTAAAGTTTTAGCGCTTCTCGAAAAAGTTGCATTCCAAACGATCAGATCCGATTTAAAATCTTTTTGTCCTAAGCCTGTAATGGCAATAGTTTGGTGGGAAGTGTGAGATTTACGCCAGCTCTTTCCTAAAATACTTGCTACCACAATTAATGCGATGGCAATTAGTCCGCTTGAAATTATTTTTGATCTGTTTAAAGCCATGTATGAACTTCCTTAAAATAAAAAAATTTCTTCCCTGTGCAGAAAAGAAATTCTTAATGGATTTGCAAAAAATATTATTTAGATTTTAAAAAATCTGCAATATGATCGTTGTGTACGATTTCTTCTCTGAATGCATAAGCACCTGTTTTAGGTGACTTAACCATCTTGATCACTTTGGTAAAATCTTTACCTTTTCCTGATTTCAGTGTTGCAACTACTTTCTTTGCCATTTTCTAAGTATTATTTAATTTCTTTATGAACGGTCATTTTTTTCAAAATGGGGTTGTATTTTTTCAACTCCATACGTTCCGTTGTGTTTTTCTTATTTTTAGTAGTGATATAACGAGATGTTCCCGGTTTACCGCTTTCTTTATGTTCGGTACACTCTAAAATAACCTGAATTCTATTCTTACTCCTTGCCATTTTCTTATTCTTTTAAAATTATGCTAAAAAACCGCCTTCTTTGGCTTCTTTTAAACAATTAAAAATTCCTTTTTTATTGATGTGTTTTAAAGCCGAAGTTGATACACGAAGTGTAACCCATTCACCGGTTTCAGGCACAAAAAAACGTTTACGTTTTAAGTTAACCTTAAATTGACGGCGAGACTTAGCGTTTGAGTGAGAAACCTTGTTTCCACCCATCGCTTTTTTTCCTGTTATTTGACAAATACGTGACATGTTGAAATCCTTTACAATTTTGCCCTAAAATGGGGACGCAAATATACATTAATGTTTTTGAACCAACAAAATAATGTTGATATTTTGTTGGTTTGCTTGGTTTCAGGGACTTTCAGGCGGCTTAAACCGTATCCGAATAAACTACTTTTACCTGGTCCCTTAAATTATATCTTGAAGCCATTACTTCGCCGTAAGCCCCTGTGGTTCTGATAGCTATAAGATCACCCCGCTGAGTTTCAGGCAAATCAACCGCTTTTCCGAAGCAGTCGCTACTTTCGCATATAGGGCCAACAACGTCGTATTTTGTGGCCGCTGCTATGTTCAACTTACTTATATTCTCAATCTTGTGGTAAGCCTGGTATAGAGCAGGACGGATCAATTCGGTCATGCCTGCATCTAAGATTGCAAAATTGGTGTTAATGCCGTTCTTAATGTATAAAACTCTCGAAACAAGGCTACCGCACTGGGCTGTAACCGCTCTACCAAGCTCAAAATGCAGTTTTTGCCCGGGTTTTAAATGAAAAAAGTCTTTAAATACCTTAAAGTAAGATGTAAAATCAACAATGGCTTCGGTATCGGGTTCTTTATAATTTACACCCAATCCGCCCCCTACATTGATATGTTCAAAATCAAAACCTTTATTTAAGAACCACTGATTTATTTCGGTAACACGAACACATAAATTTTTGAAAGGCTTCAGATCAGTGATCTGCGAACCAATGTGAAAATGCAAGCCGATCAATTTTAAATTGCTTAAGCTTTTCATTTTTTCGATCACAGTTTCAAACTCGTAGGGATTAATACCGAACTTATTTTCTTCTAAACCGGTTGTAATATATTTATGTGTATAGGCATCTACATTCGGATTGATACGAAGCATGATGGAAGCTTTTTTATTTAATTTTCCGGCAAGTTCATTGATCACGTCCAATTCTTGTAAGCTCTCCACATTGAATGAAAAAATTTCTTTTTCCAAAGCGTAATTTATTTCCGCGTCGCTTTTTCCTACACCTGCAAAAACAATATTACTGCTTTCAAAACCGCACTCAACGGCACGTTTTACTTCATTACCGCTAACACAATCTGCACCGAGACCATAAGCTTTTACCAACTTTAAAATTTCTTTATTGGCGTTGGCTTTTAATGCGTAGTGTACGTGATAATGATGTGTATCCGCCTCTTTTTTTATGGCAGAAAGCGTTCTTTCAAGAAGCGCCAGATCGTAGTAATAGAAAGGCGTTTCGAGTTTCTGAAATTTATCGAGGAGTGTAGTGTTAAACATCTTAATTGTAATTAAATAATCCTTTATTCAAAGCCATCAAGGCATCTTTTTTGTGTTTAGAATCGATCAGCACCGAAATATTATTGGAACTTCCGCCGTAAGAAACCATGCGCAGTGGAATGTCTTTAAGGGATTCTAAAACTTTGAAACCATAACCTGCTTTATCTTTAGGTACGTATCCCACAATACATATAATGCTTTGATCATCGTCTATTTCCACAACTGCAATTTCTTCCAGTTCTTTTTTAATTTCTTTAATGAATTTTAAATTGTC
>JANYIQ010000016.1 GCA_025362575.1 Bacteroidia bacterium | reverse complement strand
AGTCCTGCCGAGTGGAATAAAAATTATGTAGAATTAATTGAGAGCGGTATTGGTGATATCAAACATCAGGATGAAATTCCGGAAGCTATCTTTAAAATACCAAACAAGTTCAAACAGTTCGGTGTATTCATGAAGCGTGATGTATTGAGTAAATTAACCAACACTCAGTATTTAATGATCAACTTTTTAGAAGCGCCATTCTTAGCTTTAATTCTCGCTTTCTTAGTTCGTTATTACAATTCAGATGCTGATAATCATAAAGGATACATTTTCCGGGAGAACGAGAACGCTGTAGCTTACATGTTCATGGCTGTTGTAGTGGCCTTATTTATTGGTTTAACAGTGAGTGCCGAAGAAATTATCCGCGACCGTAAAATACGTAAACGCGAGACTTTCTTAAATTTAAGTAAAGGAAGTTATTTGTGGAGTAAAGTAATTATCATGTTCGTTTTATCTGCAGTTCAAACTTTAACGTTTGTAATGGTTGGTAATTTGATCCTGGGAATTCACGGAATGTTCTTTGATTACTGGATGGTATTATTCTCTGCTTCCTGTTTTGCGAACATGTTGGGATTAAATATTTCATCTGCATTCAACAGCGCTGTAACCATTTATATCCTGATTCCATTCTTGATCATACCTCAGCTATTATTAGCAGGTGTGGTAGTTAAGTTTGATAAATTAAATCCAATGGTTGCCGAACAAGGTGGTGTTCCTGCTGTAGGTGAAGCCATGGCAAGCCGCTGGGCCTTTGAAGCATTGGCAGTAAATCAATTTAAAGAAAACCGTTACGAAAAAGAACTTTATAAATTCGATAAATCAATAAGTCTTGCCTCGTATAAAAAGAACTACTGGAAACAAAAATTAGAAGGCAAACTCACTAAAATTTCGAACGAATTAAAAGCCGGTAAAAAATTAACTGATGTTGCAAGCGACATTGAATTATTAAGGAACGAGATCGTTAAAGAACAGAATGTGACCAAAAAGATCAAATGCTCCGTACTCTCTTCTATCAACACTCAGGAATACTCAGAAGCAATTGGTATCAGCATTAAAAAGGATTACCTTGATAAATTGAACGATTACTACATTGATCTTGAGATCGCAGCCCGCAAAAAGATCGATAAGATGATCGTTGATCTGACAAAAACTCCTGCAGATAAAGAGATGTTCTTAAAAATTCAGGACGAATACGAAAACCAGAGTTTGAATCAATTGGTTAAGAACGAAGGTGGTTTTGGAGAAGCAGCCCTTGAAAAAGATGGTCGTTTAATTCAGCAGTATCAACCGATCTTTCATGATGCAACTGAATCTAACATTGGCCGAGCACATTTCTTTGCACCACGTAAAAAATTCATGGGCAACATGTATTCAACATATTGGTTCAACATCTGCGTGATCTGGTTAATGAGTATATCCTTAATGCTCATGTTATACTTCGATGTATTTAAAATTGTGTTGGACACTTTAGGAAACATTCGTTTCACTAAAAAGAAATCAGCTTTCTAGTTCTCGACTGCGCTCGAACTGACAAGACACTAAAATAAAAATCCCGCTTGAAAAATGCGGGATTTTTTTATTTCAATTACCTGCGAAACTCTGCGTAAACCTCTGTGAAACTCTGCGAGAAATTGCCTCTATTCCACAAACAAAACCATTCCTTTTAAATACTCGCCCTCCGCAAAGTTAGGAATAACAGGATGATCAGGGGGTTGATACATGTAATGCAGCAACCTTACGTTACGTTTTGCTTCAATTGCTGCAGAGGTGATCGTATTATAGAATAACATCTTATCAATAACACCTGAACACGAAAATGTAAACAGGATACCACCCGGTTTTATTTTTTTCATAGCCAGTGTGTTTAATTTTTTGTAACCGATAACTGCATTGTGTTTTACATCTCTGCTTTTTGCAAAAGCCGGCGGATCCAAAATAATGATGTCGTAAACGTTGTCTTTGTCCTTCATGAAATCAAAAGTATCCATCGCAAATGCTTCATGATTACTGATCCCATTCAAAGCCGCATTCTCATTGCACAAGGCAATTGCCGGCACGCTTGAATCTACTGAATGTACCATGCTTGCTCCTGCCAGGGCAGCGTAAACCGAAAAACCGCCGGTATATGAAAACGTATTCAAAACGGTTTTACCCTTACTGTATTTTCCTAATAAAGCGCGATTATCTCGCTGATCCACAAAAAAACCGGTCTTTTGTCCGCCTTCCCAATCAATATTGAACTTACAGTTGTTTTCTTTTACCACAATTCTATTTCCTGCTTCAATGGTATTAATGTTCTTTGGATTGTATAAATAACCGTTCTTAAGATCCGTTGCATAATTTTTCGGAAGTGAATCCGCACTCTTATCATACACACTTAATAATTTATCTCCTAATGTTTTTTGTAATGCTTTTACAATTGCTTCCTTACTTAAATGCATTCCAATGCTGTGTGCCTGAAAAACAATGTGCCCATTGTAATAATCCATTATCAAGCCCGGTAATCCGTCACCCTCGCCAAAAACAAGACGGCATACATTAGTGGTCTCGTTTAAGATATTGAGTTTAACCCGATACTCGTAGGCTTTTTTAATTTTATTGAACCAGAAGTCTTCATTTATTTCAATGGGCGTGAAAGAAATAAT